>NZ_NCWQ01000096.1:0-15306 GCF_002156885.1 Flavobacterium sp. AJR
TTATACCATTGGAATGTTTCGTCTGGAGTAAATCTGCCATCCTCATACATTGTTAGCGTAGTTGATCCGCCAATTGCTGATGTAATTGTATTTACAGTATCAGTTCTGGCTTGCGGAGAGAAAATAAATTTATTTCTCATTTTTGCTTTATACGATGTAAACTGCTCTGAGAGATCTAAAAAATGTAACTTATTGTAACTCAAATCTAAATCGAGCTCAATAGACAAATCAGGTACTTTCCCTTCCAATAAATTATTGTTTAGATATAGGTGATAAAATGCATTTTTTTTTAATTCTACAGGAATTTTACCACTTAGTTCATTATACCTTAAATTCAATGTTCGAATATTTTTCAACAAACCTATTCCCGGTGGAATTGAGCCTGTCAATTTATTGTTCCCTAAATATAATTCGCCCAAAGATTTTAGATTCCCTATTTCTACCGGTATAGCTCCTGAAAATTGATTATTTGTAAAACTTGCAAACCTAAGTTTTGAAAGCTGGCCAATCTCAGACGGTATAGTACCTATAAATTGATTATTGTCAACGTAAAGATTAATTAGATTTGTAAGGTTTCCTATTTCAAGCGATAGTGCTCCATCAAGTTTATTTTTCTGTACATACAAATGTACAAGTGATTTTAAGTCGTAAATACTTTGCGGGAGGTTTCCACTTAGATTATTTATCTCTAATCCTAACATTTCAATATTAATTAGTGCACTAATTTCTTCAGGAATAGAACCACTTAATTTATTGTCTCTTAGGCTAAGGAATTTCAAAAATTTTAATTGTCCTATCTCAGATGGTATGAATCCTGTTAAATTATTCTCCCCTAAACTTAGAGAAGCCACCTGCCCATTTACAACTGTAATTCCATACCATCCAGTTTTAGTTGTCTTGTTCCATGAAGTAACAGGAGTCGAAAAATCCCAGCCTGTATTGATTTTCCATTTCGAGCCACCAGTACTGTCATAGAGTGCTTTTAACGCTTGTATTTCACTTTGAGAAATAACCTCGGTTAAACTTGATCTCAGAAGTCCTTTTGATTGTATTCTTTTTAAAATTTCCTCTTTACCTCTTACCATTTCTATATATTGAATCCTTGAAGTTTCGCGATTACGTTCTATCTCACGACTGATGTCTTCAAGATCGGTAATACCCCATTCTTTTAAATAATTTGTTTCTCTGATTATATCAAAACCAATCTCCTGATCGCTTAAATCCTGAGAAAAACAAACGGATGAAAATAACATTATACAAAAAGTGATAATCCATTGTTTTTTTTTTCTAAAAATGTTTGTCATATTAAATTATATGTTTTTTATGCAAGTAGACATAGGGTTTTATATCACCCTATAATTTACAAATAGTATTGATTTATGGATTACAGCTACTTAAAGACAATTTTTATCTAATAACCTTGATTGATCCAACTATTGGTATACAGTTAATTACATTCAATGTTAATGGTTCTCTCTCTAGTACCAATGGAGACATATCAGGATTAGTCGTATGATATGCCTTGCAAGTATACACCCCTGAATCTGAAGCTTTTAAATTTGTAAGCATATATTGTCTCGAGGTTGCTCCTAATATTATAAAATTATTTTTATACCATTGGAATGTTTCGTCTGGAGTAAATCTGCCATCCTCATACATTGTTAGCGTAGTTGATCCGCCAATTGCTGATGTAATTGTATTTACAGTATCAGTTCTGGCTTGCGGAGAAAAAGTAAAATCATTTGTAACTCTTGATTTCAATGAAATGAACTGGTTTTCAAAATCTATAAATCGGAACTTATTAGATTCAATTTTTAGGCGCTTTAATAATGTTAAACTGCTTAAGTCTGGAATAGATCCTGATAATTGATTTCCATACAAATACAAATATCTAAGTTTTACAAGACCTTTAATTTCAGAAGGAATATTACCTGTAAATCGATTATTATGGAGCCATAAAACATCGAGATTATCTAATTGCTTAATTTCAGTGGGAATTTCACCGCTAAGCATATTACCATATAAAATTAAAGATACAAGTAATCTAAGCTGTCCTATTTCCGGAGGTATTGAACCAGTTAATTTATTTGCTCTTAAATCTAGAGTACTTAGTCTTGAAAGCTGCCCCATTTCTGCAGGAATTTCTCCACTAAGTTGATTGGAAGATATTCGTAAATCTCTTAAACTAACAAGTTTACTTATTTCAGAAGAAAGTAACCCGCTAAGAGAATTATTTTCGATATAAAAAGTAATAAGTCTTGTTAGATTATAAAAACTTGGAGGAATCGTTCCATTTAACTTATTATATCCCAAATCTAAAAATTGTAACGAAGATAGATTACCGATTTGTAATGGAAGTGGGCCGGTTAATTGATTATAATTTAACCATAAATTGATGAGATTTGTTAAATTAGAAATATCACGAGGTATGGTTCCAGCTAATGTATTTCTGGTTAATATGAGATTCCGAAGTTTGGTTAATTGTGAAATTTCTTCGGGAATAAATCCTGTTAGTTTATTATTTTGTAGTCCTAAATTCAATAGTTCTGTTAATTCACCTATGCTTGATGGTATAATTCCACCTAAAGAATTATTTTGTAAGTAAAGTGAAGTTAAATACTTTAACATTCCTATTTCTTCAGGTATATACCCTTTTAAATTATTGCTATATAAATTTAAGTATTGTATTTGTTTATCAATAACTATAATTCCGTACCATCCCGTTTTAGTAGACGGATCCCATGAAGTGACTGGAGTTGAGAAATCCCAGCCAGTATTATTAATCCAGTTAATCCCTCCTGCACTATCATATAGTGCTTTTAATGCCGCTTTTTCGCTTTGAGAAACATCTGTGCTAATTTCGGAACTAATAACTTTAAGCAAATTTTTAGGCTGGCTTTTTTGCAAGAGCTCGCTTTCAATTCTTTTCATTTCTATGTACTGAATTTTATTCGCAACACGCATCTTCTCAATCTCACTTTTAACAGACACAGAATCACTAAAACCTCTTTCTTTTAATTCATTCATTACTTCTCCTAAATCAAACCCAATTTCTTGATCGGTAAAATCTTGAGAAAATGCCGTTGTTGTAATACAAAAACTTATAATGCTAAAAACTAATGTATAGATCGACTTCATCATGATAATTATTTTTTAGGAGCTTCATCAGCTGTAATGCACGAAACAACTTGTTTTTTTATGACAGTTTTTTTATTCGGGGCTATTTTCAAACTTTTTCTACCTGTATGCGATTGTTTGTCGGATATGCTAATATTATTTGTTTTTAATTGTCCCTGAAAATCAAAATGGGAGGCTGTACCACAGTTTGAAAAATCATAATCCTCAAATCCATCAGAGGCTAGCTCACTATACTTAGTGTTTGAGGCTACAGCAACTGGAAAACGATTATTATAGCCATATAAAGCTGATGAATACCTTTTTAATGCATCTTTATTCTCTATCTCCTGTCCAGCAGGATTATACTGCGTAACCTCAGATGCTGATGTCCACTTGTCGTAATTAGCTCCTGTTGTTATTTCCCAAGTGTTATTAGTTGTAAACACATAAAATGGATAGAAATCGGTAAAAAATCCTGTTTTACGAGGAGTGGGATCAATCGTATAGTTCCTTCCGGTTAAATAGGCATACGACTTATTGGCTCTCCAATTCCCTAAGACATTGTATAAGTAAGGGTTGTATGAGTTTTTAATAATATCTTCTTCTTCGGCGTTATTATCCTTATTTTCATATTCAAATTTTAGTGCGCCATCATCTCCAAAAGTCATTTTAGGTAAATTACACTCACATGGAGATGGCCAGACATTGTTATACTCCACTGCCGAAGCATTAACAATTCTATTGCTAGCTGTGTTAGACATAAAAGGATTCTCCCCAATGTTTCCTTTTATTTTTGCTATCGTATTATTACTATCGTAATTATACAATGGATTTGTCATGGAAGTTACACTAGCCATAGCCGCCATTTGCATGTTTCGGTATCCTGAGCGAATTACTTTTATTTTGGCAGTCGCAATAGCATCTCCCTTAATTAGAATCCCTCTTTCATCAATAAGCTGGAAATTAGCCGTAGTTACTTTTACTACCCAAGCTTTCATCCTTGTTTTGGTTCTGCCATCGGGAGCAATACCATCGATCCATAATTCATCCCCATTGATCATATAATCCGACTCGTTATGAACTCCTGTAAATTGATATAGATTGCTACCCGTAGTGGTTATATCCCATTCTAGTCCAACGTTTTTGGCAGACTGGCTCATACCTGCATAACTCCAATAGGCAGGAAAATTGAAATTAAAATAGTTATCATTATATTCATTTACGGTTTGTGTCAATAAAACATCTCCTGATTCAGCGTCCCACGCTAAATTTTTGGTGGTTACTTTTGCTCCCAAATCATATGCTATTTTTTCTGAAAGTATAGCTGTACTATGAATAACTTTAGTAGTCACAGCAGTCCTTATTTGGCTTTCGTGTCTGGAATAACTTGGTATTGGTGTTGGAATTACCACTATAATTAGAGTAAAAGGTAGCGTCGCCACGTTTAAATGAATACCCAAGGTAGAACTCGTAGATTTACTTTCTCTAAAATCATTGATTACATCATAATCAACCCCAACTAATTTAGAGGCTATAACTCCTTTTGAGTCGATTGTTTGAACAAAGTTGTCAAGTTTTCCCTGATTCTTGTATTGATTCTGATCTATTGTTTTGTATTTATAATCAACTCCCGAAATATAATCTTTTTGCCCTTCGCCATATACACGTTGATTTTTCATCTTACCATCCATATCGTTGGTATGTATAGCATATCCTTGTGATAACGTAATATGATCCCTAACATTTAAGTTAAGAATACTTGCTAATGTTGTAGATGTATCGTAATTAGACGACAGCGTTGTTCTATCAACAATAGTTGGAAAATCCTTGGATGTATAAAATTCTGTTACAACTGATCCTGTTGCATGTTTTTTTACGGTTGCTGTTAATTCTTTTTTATCATTATATTTATTTCTCTGTAAATTGGTCACTGTTACTCTACTATAAGTAACTTTTGGAGCAGAAAAAAAAGATTCACCAAAAGGTTCTTCTACATAATTATCAGTATCAGGTCCAAGTAATAATTCTCTTCTTTTTTCATCATAAGAAGGTTTAACAAAAGGATTTTCCTTACAACCTAAAGGCTCATAAGTAGCGACTCCAGAAGATTTTCCGTTTTCGGTTTCATAAGTATATTTTTGCCCATAAGATTGTTGATAGGTATTGTCTCCAACATGATTCGTCATTACATCCCAGTGGTCATGAATTTGAATATCCTTCACCCTGCTACCTCCTCCTACTTTTTTACTATCAGGTTGCAAAAGTCGAATCCAGGATTTATTACTGATAAATTTACTTGCAATACCAGTTTGTTCTAATTTGGTATTGGGACTTTTAAAAATATCTAGTAGTGTTGGCATCCATCCTATAAGTTCCATAACAACCTTTTTTAGATCCTTGGTATCTTCTTCGTTATGCATACTATATACTAGTCTGTTAAGGTTATGCCTCCCAAAATTCCAACCTGCTTTAATAATAGGGTTTACTTCTTTTTTATCAGAATCAAATCCGTCTCCTTTTCCAACATATCTAACAGGTATGGCAACGTATTGTTTTCCATTCGTTTCCAGAAATCCAAAATCTGGTTTAACTCCTTTTTCTATATTGAGATAACCTGTTACATAATCGTATTTATCGGTTCCATCAATGCCTGGTAAAGGACTAGGATTTACCATATTTAATAAGAATCTAAAATATAATGGGTTACTATCGTCTCCAATAGATTTAATATACTTATCATAAAAAATTTTTGGAATTTGTGAATCATTAATCGATAGTTTTTCATCTATTTTATGATCTAATGCTACATATATATATTCTCCTAAGTTTCTCTTCTGCATTATATTTTCAGAATCAACATTAGCAGCAATTAGTCCAGCCTTTGTTCCGCTTCCTACTACTTTAAACATTTGCATTGCAGCCTTATCTTGCACATATCCATAATCATCTGCTTCATAGTTCAATTCCATTAGCCCTCCAGAAGGCAATCGAATAGTCTTTAACAACCAAGCACTTGCATATTGATCGGCATTTTCTCTATTACTTTGATCTACAAATGGATATTCAGGATTAGACAGTTGGGATGTAGTTTCTGGACCTAATTTATCATTTACTGGTTTGTAATTCCCCCATACGTCATACGCCTTCATATTATAACTAGGATTATTAAGTAAATCATTTTCAATACGGTAACCAGAAGTGTTTTCGATTAAACTTTTAGGTGCATAGCCAAAAACATAAGGAGTAAATTTCCCCATGCTTGAGTTTTTATAAGTAAAGTAGACTTTACTTAAGGTTAATTTACCTTCATTATTTATGCTATTATCAATACCTTGGCATAAACTATAGTTGTATTCAAAATGTGCCTCTTTTATAGGAGTCGCTTTTTCTTCATTTACTAGATATTCTGGTTTTGAGTACAATGAAATTTTTTCTAATTTGTACATTTTAGAGCCATCTCCAAGACCACCGTTTTCGTCTTTAACTCCATACCCATCATTTCGCTGTGAAAGATGAAAAATAGCAATATGTGTTTTTGTTACAATTTTTTTGATATAAAGGAGCTCTTTTTCTCCGTATTGATAATTTCCTTTATTATCTTTTTTACCAGAACGTAAACCTTCATCATAATTAGCCTGATTTTCATTAAAGGGAACTCTCCATTTATAAAGATTGGCTTTATTAGGAGTTTTATTTTCATATTCAAATTTAGTATAAGTACCTAAATCGTCATCGGTAGGTCCATCATTTTTTAAATCCTGATAGTCAGATGATAAAACAGAAGTTAATAAATAAGAATGCGCATATGCAGGTGTTGTCACCCGATTAAAGTATTGATCCCCATCTTTGGAATTACTAGATGAATTATCAACATCAGGAGTATAAGTCACTAATCCATTTTTAAAATTAACTCTTCTATTAGGATTATCTTTCTCACTTACATCAAATGTAGTTTCCTTCTTGATAACGTTATATACTGCTCTGCCATAAATATACTGTTCCCCTCCCTCTTTAGTAATTCTTACTTCGGCAGTATGATGATCTTTGGCAAATTCGCTAGACTTATTTTTGGATTTCTGTTTTTTTAATTCCGTTTTAGTAAAATTTTGTATCGATTGATTTCTGGATAAACGGGATGATTCTCTTTTAATCGCTCCGGTATTAGCAATGGCTCCATTATTTTTGGAATAGTTTAAACTAGTACTTCTCGAGAATTTGCCTCCATTTAAATCTAATTTTATAGCTTCATAGCGACCTAATTTATCATTGAATAAATCTAATTCCTTATCAACTTGGGTACCTCCAATATTCTTAAAAAATATTTTCTCATAATCAGGCCTATTTCCTGTTTTTTTCTCTCTAAATCTTCCTAATGCCGGGTTTAAGTTATCCCATAATTTGGTACTACTTTTCCCAGTAGTCACTGTAGCATCAAAACCGATATGAATACCTCCTCCTGGACCAAATTCCCCACCTAAAGATCCTCCACTACTATCGTCATGAATTTCCTTATCATAAACATAACCCACTTGCGATTTATAAGGACGATACATTCCTGCAATTCCCTGTCCCTGTATACTATATAAATCGTAGGTACTGTTCGTTAAAGGTAAGGAAGTCGTGTTTTTATTGAATGTTCGATCTTTTTCCCTATTAAAATCCAAAATATCCGATTTGCCTGCATTATAGGTATTTTCAAAACCATAGGCTTTTTCAGTTTTATGCTTTTCAGAATTCTTAACTCCCTGGCTTATCCGGTATCCTGAAAATTTAGAACCTGGTTCAGCACTCCAAAATTCTCCCTGAAGGTTTAAACTAAACATATGGTTTGAGGATACCATACCTATACGTTTCGTCGGAGTATAGGAAGCATTTATAACAGAAAGAGATCCTGATAAACTTATTCCTATTTCATTTATCATTACTCGACTTATCTTTTCATTCTTAATTTCTTTCGAAGCCTTAAAAGACATTGTTGTACTTGTTAACCCTTTCCTGCTATTATAGCTTACACCAGCATTGGCACCTAGATTAATATTGCCAGAATCTGTATCCTCTATTTTTCCTGAAAATGAGAGACTTGGAGCTACAGATACCCCTTCTGAAGCAGAGGATTCTAAATCCATACCTACCTTTAAATTATCTGAGACCTGAAAACTAAGTCCCCCATTTGCTGAGACTCCAAATCCATCATAATTATTATATTTAATCCCCATGCCTGCACTCAATTTTGTTTCTTTAAACCCAAAGGCAGTAGCAAATAAATTTACATTAGCTCCAACTGTAACATTGGGCTTCATGTTGTTTTCATAAAGCATCTCATCCCCACTAAAATCATCTGGTAATCCTCGCAATTGTCTGGAGATTTGACCAACATTAAGGTCCCAGCCCAACCCCACCCATGAAGCTTCCTGATCCATAGTTACCCCAGAATTATAGGCTAGATTTAAAGGATATCCCCCAACATCCATTATCGGAATGTTATAATTGAAATCGCCACTAGCTAAATCAACCATGTCTGAAGTTCCTATTGGAGTAAACGATTCAAATTCTGGCTGAGACGGACCACCTGTCAATGCATAAAGCTGCATAGGCTGAAATGTTTCCAAAAGAATCATCATGGCAAGATAAATAGCAATAGTTTTTTTTAATTTGTTTTTTTTAATCTGCTGAATCATAAGATTATTTGGGTATTTGGATCTTTAAATTTAAATTTTAATGTTCCTTTTCTAAAAAGGTAATCTGTGTAAACTAATTGGATTTTCTCATTCGGATCAATTCCTGAAAAAAACAATAAAACTCTCTGATAAGGGGCTATTTTGTAGTTGCGTTCAAAAGTTACACCTGAACATGCAATCGTATCATTCTTTGATGTGACTATATAAAAATCTTTTTCAAGCTCAAAAGACATGTATTTTACAGCATCTGTATAGTCCATTCCTGTAAAGTTTTTGGCTAGTAAATCTTTTTCTTCGTTTTGTTGAAATGTAAATTCCAATACCCTTTCTCTTTTATTTTCTTCATAAAGAGAATCAATTTTCACTAAGTTATCTTTTCCTAAGTCTTTTAATAAATAATATTGAATAGGAAATTCTGTTGCTGTAAAAGCTAAATCATCGACAGTTTGAATATGCGTACGCGATTTCCAACCTATTTTTTCAAGATTGAAATAACGATCTCTGATTTCAGACTCTTTTCTGTTATTACTTATTTCTTTTTTACAAGAAATAAGTATCAAAAACAAAAGAAGATAAAACAACTTATTTAAGTCCTTCATATCTTTTGTTTATGTATTTAAGTAAATCTTGAGTTACATCAATTCTTTCATCAGTATATAAAACTGGGGTTTTATTTTCGGAACCTATTATTAATTGGTACTTGTTTTCTTTAGAGAATTCTTCGATATAACTCTGTATTCTTGACCAGATTTTTAATGATTCACCTGCAGTAAAATTCTGGTTGAATTCTACTAGTTCATCTTTCTCCAGAATAAATTGTTTTATTAGAATTTGCCTTTTATTTTCTGAAACAGATTGAGATTCCAATACAGAATATAAAGAGTCAAGCTTAATTTTACGGGTATTAAACTCCCTTTCTCCAACTCTTTTTAATTCTTGAGTCATAATAAATTTATCAAACAATATATCAGTGTTAACAGTTGCAATCTTAATGTTTTCTTTAAAATTTATAAGAATGAAGCAACTAATTAACCCCAAAAAAAATAACAGAAAGATTATACATAATAATTTAGTGTAGTTTTTTATCACAGAGTAGTTTTTTAATTCAATAGATCTGAAATAGCAAAATCTAAAGAGTTTGTTTACAAATGCAATTTTACAGTATCCCTAAATTTTTAATATGCAAAAACTATTATATAAAAGATATTATAAGTTTTTTCTTCCGTTATTATTAAACTCTTATGTAGTTATTATTAAATTTTATCTTCAAGAAGTAGTTTTAAAACTGACAATTTTCTTCAAATCTTATGTTTATATATTGAACCAAATCTAGATATTATCCTTTTTTTTTTAGCATCTAAAACATGAGGCGTATTTTCAAAACCTATTATTAGTTGATAGTTGTTTTTCTTTATAAAATTTCCCAACTCTTCTTTTTCTAAAATGAATCGTTCTTTTAAAACTTGTTTTTCTTTTCAGAAATTGCTTGAGGTTTTAATTTAAAATATACTAAGACGAGTTGAACTACATGATTGTTAAACTCATATTCTCCTACTCTTTTAAATCTTTAGTGCATCGTAAAATTATCATACAAAACACTACTGTTAAAAATAATAATTCTTGTAGTTGACTTAAAACATGTAAAGCTAAAACAAGTAATTGCACCTAAAAAAAAAGCAAAAACCAAGGCAATGGTACACATTAAAATTCAAGCTCAAGGCAATAGAACTGAGCATTACATACTGCAGCACTATTCATACCACAAAAGAATTGGACACAGGTGATGAAAATATCAGGTGAGGAAAAAGTCAGCTTGACGATGGAACACTTGGTAAAAAAATGCAACAGACTACTGTCAACAAACTTTCGTAATTAAACATTCGCTACTATACTGTATTTACTAAATTATTATCTTCTTTATGCAACGTTCAGCTTCTATCAGATCAGCTTTATTAAAACATGATTAAATATTATAGCATAAAGTTATTCTTCTAAAAACAAGATGACTTAAACATAATTATCTCTGGATTACCCGATGATATACGTATCCAAATTTTGCAAAGAATGACTCAACAAAATCTCTATTATGTTTTAATTTCACGAAAATAAAAATCCTAATTTATTGTTTTTTTAACTTTTTAAAAGCACTTCAATTAAGCTCATCCAAAAGACCTCTGCAGCTCCAAATGAAGTTTAAGTTAAAAAAAACGACAAATAAGTTAAGAAGCTGTCCAAAAGTAATTTCAGGCAGTTTTTTTGTTTCCACATTGATTTCCCTTATATCTAATTACTAAAATCAATGATTATGCAACCCGTTTTTAAACCGCATTCGCTTCATCAGCAAAATCTTTTTCCTTTGAATTTAAATGGTCTTATCCCAGAGAATCATTCTGCCAGATTAATAAACAACGTTGTTAAAAAGCTGGGAATTTCCGAGATCATATCTCAAAGGCAGTAGAAGATCTAGCTATCATCTAAGCTGTTATTGAAAATATTGTTTTACGGATATCTCAATAATACCTATTCCAGCCCAAGGCTGGCTAGAACCGTGAAGGATAATATTTATTTTATGTGGCTTTCCAGAGGACTTCAGCCGGATTCTAAAACTATCAATAACTTTAGAGAAAAAAACAAAAGGGAATACCGAAAAACTTTTCAGCCAGGTTGTTATGATGATGGTCAATTTAAAGTTCATTAGCCTAGAGAGACAATTTATTGATGGCACTAAATTAAAAGAAAAAACACACGAGATTAACCAAATTTAAAAAAAGAGAAGCTGAGTCAACAATAAAACAAATCACTTCGAAAACTGGAAAAAGAACAGTTTGTAAAAGTTAAAGAATACGAGAAGCATATTGAAATTCTAGGAGAGAAAAACAGTTGCTCCAAAACGAATACCAATGTTACTTTTATGCGCATGAAAAAAGATCATATGGACAACGGACAATTAAACGCAGGTTATAATATTCAGATTATTATACATTACTCAATCCACTAGACTTCTACTGATTTTACCACACTTAAAACACACTTAAAAGCATTTAAAAGCAACTAGGGCTAACTATCTGTAAAAGTTATATCCGATACGGGCTATGGAAATGAGGAAAATTATCAACTGCTTGAAGACAACTAAATTGTTTTTTTGTCCCCTACACCGCGTACCGTGTCGAAAAGCCCCTTAAACGTAAAAGAAATTTGTTCCACACACAAAACCTATTTGTATAATAATGGCAAGTATTTTTGGATTACCCAATGGAACAGCAAATGCCTCGTATCTATACTAAGAAATCCAAAACTCCGACTACCTTTGAACAGTATCATTCGGTATATGAGACTTTAAATTGCGCAGGATGTCCTTTGCGAACACAATGTTTTAAAGCACAAGGTAACAGGAGGATAAAAACTAATCATAATTTTAAAAGACAAAAATTCAAAACAATATAGAATTTAAAAAGCGAACTGGGCAAGGAAATTTACAGTAAAAGATGTATTGAACCAGAGCCTGTTTTTGGAAATATCAAACAAAACAACCATTTAAAAGGTTTACACTTACCAAAGTAAATATTGAACTTGGTCTGATTGCAATTGCTCACAGCTTTTCTAAATGGATAGCAAAATCCGGTTGGCAATTTTAACCTCATTTTTAACTTCATAGAAGTCCTAGACAAGGGTATAAAAGACTATTTTAGCTCAGATTTACATTTTTTAAGAAACTCTGTGCAAATCAAATGATACTTAAACAAAAAGAAGTCGTCCTTATTTTAGGACAACCTCTTTTAAAAAAAAACTAAATTGTTTATTAAATACAAAAGGATGTTAACTATATATTGCTTTAATTGCTTAAATAAAAAGGAATTTCTAAATTTAATTTATAGGTTTAGTAAAAATCTGAGCAGACATAGCTCCACGTCCCCAATTATAATTATAGGAAGGTCGTTCTGCATACATTCCGAATGTAACTGAAGCTGAATTTGATTCAACATATCCATCTACTTTGTATACTACATCAATTGGAGTGTTTCCTGGATTAGAAATTATATCTATAGCAAAACCAGATATAGGCATTCCAAAAGCGGATACACCAATTCCATTATAACTACCTGGAACAGTGTATTTACGAGAACCCATCTCCAATTCGGTATCCCTTCCACCGTTTACAGACATATATAAAGCACATCCCATATAACTAATTGTCCCAGCCGTGCGTAATGAGTGCATTACAGGCATGCTGTAATTGATTTCGACTTGCGCTTGTGATTTTGCGGGAACAGAAACTCTAATACTAAAATTTAAATTTACCCTGCCGGTGCGCACTTCAGTTGATATTGGAGAACTTAGAACAGCATATTTATTATCATTAAACGACCAAGGAGCTGTCGTATTGCTATTAACAACATAGCCTAAAACCCCATCACGATTAGCTACAACTCGATTATTATATTCCAAAGACAATGCCTCTGTATCAATATTTGTCATATTACGTACTCTGGCTCCTCCATTAACATCTAGCGTTTGAGTAGGATTCAGCGTATTAATTCCAACTTGAGATTGAGAATATGTTAATAAAGTAAAAGGTATTAAGCATAAAATAAAAAGTTTTTTTATCATTGTGAATGTGTATATTATTTTTTTACTATTTTAGGCAAAGGTAGATTACTCTTCTTTTCTTCAACCTCCTTTTAAACATATAAAAAGAATACAATAAGCTCAAATATTACTATCTTTTACAAATTTTAAAGATAACAGTATACCTATTCAGAAAGTAAAAAAACTACCTAAAAACGAATTTGTTTAGGTAGATTTCATACCTATAAAGTAGACACAGAAATTCAATATTTTTTGGTACTAAAATGCAAAAACCAAGGCAATGGTACACATTACAATTCAAGCTCAAGACTATAGAACTAAGCATTACATACTGCAGCACTATTCATGCCGCAAAAGAATTGGACAAATGTGCGGAAAACGTCAGGCGAGGGAAAAGTCAGCTTGACGATGGAACATCCGGTAAAAGAATGCCACACACAACAAACTTTCACTACTATACTATATTTATTAAATTATTATCTTCTTTATGCAACGTTCAGATTCTGTCTCATCTGCCTAATTAAAACATGATTAAATATTATACTATAAAGTTATTCTTCTAAAAAACAAGATGACTTATACTTAGCTATATCTTGATTGCCTGATCTTACACATATTCAATTTTGCAAAGAATGACTCAACAAAATCTCTATTATGATTTAATTTCCCGAAAACAAAAACCCTAATTTATTGTTTTTTAGCTTTTTAACAACACTTCAATTAAGCTCATCTAAAAGACCTTTGCTACTTCAAATGAAGTTTAATAAAAAAAGAATGGTAAATTTTTTATACAAAATAGCAATTATTATTGGCATAATAAACCTAACTCTCTCATGTACAACAAATTCAGATAACCAACAAAATTCAGACGCCATCTATAAACCAGCCATGAATTATAATTATAATTCAATCGAATTAGAGACAATGAACCAAATTAATGAGTATCGAAATAGTATCGGATTAAATGCTCTGGATACAATCAACCACGTTTCTTTTAAATCTGAAGAACACAATAATTATATGATTGATAAAAATGTTATAAGCCATGATAATTTTGTAAATCGCTCAGAAAATATCATTAAAGTAGTAGATGCAAAAAAGGTAAGTGAAAATGTTGCTTATAATTACAATAGCCCGCAAGGTGTGCTGGAAGCTTGGTTAAATAGTCCTGGGCATAAAAAAAATATTGAAGGAGATTATACTCATTTTGGAATCTCGGTAAGGAAACACCCCATTAATGGAAGGAAATATTATACCAATATTTTTGTAAAACTATAAATTAAAAATGGAATTATATTCATGCATAAACTAGTTGCTATATTGTTCCGATTACATGTTCTCTCTCTCTATATATACTATTTATTAGTTTCCTTTCTAACTAAAAAAATGTATCACAATATAATGTCTTTAAATTACAAAAGAGCTTGGTACATCTGAAATCCCTTTGATAACCGACAATTTATCGATAACAAACTTTTTATATTCATTCATATCATTGACAGCCACTTTCAATAAAAAATCATAATCCCCAATTACGTGAAAACATCTTGTTATTTAGAGCAATAGAAGAATTTGCTGTTTAAAATCATCTATCAATTCTTGTGAGTTCACCGCCAAACTAACCTGACAATACACACTTATCGATTTTCCAATTTTAATAGTGTCCTGCAAAGCAACATAATTCTTCATGTATTGTTTTTTTTCCATTTTTTTGATTCCCTCAAAAGTGGGATTTTCCAATATAAAATATTCCACAAAAAACTAAGATCAGATACTATAAACTAATCACTTAGCAATCATAATTTTTTATTACGGGCACAATAATACTTGCCCTATCCTTTCTATCAGTCATACGTCTATCTTCCTAATAGTATCAATAAATTAATAATCAAACTGAACTCCAACTTACCCTTCTCTATAAATA
>NZ_NCWQ01000097.1:0-23166 GCF_002156885.1 Flavobacterium sp. AJR
GGAGTATACTTTTACGGTTAAAAACTTTAACTATAAATTTCTTTGATGAAACAATTTAATTTAAACAACAACATACTTAAACTAAAAGTAAAAAAATCCCCATTAGGAATTAGAATCGTGATGTTCTTTTTTGCTTTTGTTTTTTTTGTTTTTCCACTATTAGGAGCGATCATCAATATAATAAGCGGAGGCGGAATGCAATTCGGCTATTTTATTGGTATAGGTTTATTTTCGGTTATGGGATTTTATCTACTTAGGGTTGCTTTATGGAATACTTATGGTGAAGAAACTATTGAATTTTTTGAAAATAAAATTACATATGAAGCAAATTATGGTTGGTTTAAGGATGGTAAAAAAGAAATGAGTTTTGCTATTCTTAAATATTCTTTTAAGTTGGTTGGTTATGAAGAGGACAATGAAGGTGTGTTGGTAATAGCTTCTGAAGAGTCTTTGATCGAATCGGTTGTTAAAATGCCGATAAATCAAGTTGAAGAATTGATTTCGATTCTTCAATCTCTATAATAGTTCCCCGTGCTGTCGCGAGCGTGGGATTTATCGCAACATGAATAAACTTTACTATAGATTTGTAAAATTACCAAATAATGGTAACTTTACATAAAATCACCAAATATATCATGGGAAGAAATACATCCATATCGTTGGGGAATCATTTTGAGAATTTTATTGAGCATAGTCTTTCAGAGGGAAGATTTAAAAATGCTAGTGAAGTTATCAGAGCGGGTTTACGCCTTTTAGAAGAAGAAGAAAATCGATTGATGGCTTTGAAAAATGCAGTTCAAGAAGGTATTAATAGTGGACGAGCTGAAAATTTCGACCCTAATAAACATCTTGAAAGTTTAAAGGCAAAGAGAAAGTAAATGGCTAAATATCATTTAACCAATAAGGCTGTTGAAGATTTAGCTCAAATTTGGAATTATACTTGTGAAGAATGGTCCGAAAGACAAGCCAATAAGTATTATTTTCTACTTTTAGATTCCTGTACGGAAATAGCCGAAAACCCAGATCTGGGTAAAAATTATGATTTGGTAACTGAGAAATTATTTGGGTTTAAATCAAATGAACACATTCTTTTTTATCAAATTCTTTCAAATGATGAAATTGAAATTATTAGAATCCTTCATAGTAGAATGGATTTGAAAAGTAAATTTTTAAAATAAAATTGAGAAGAAATTCCTAAGGGACGTTCGAGCTCGCGTTGAGAAAAAAATTATCGATGTTGGTATTGTTATTACCTCATAAAAGCAATAGTTATTAATGAAATCCAAAGTCCTAGCCCTGATAGAAGCGGCATCCTTTTTCTGGCTTTTTTTAGCCAGAAAAAGATACAGCGGATAGCAGGAATAGCTCCTGAATAAAATTATCTTCCTCTAATACTTAAATCACTTAAGATTTTTGCGGTTTCAGAATCGGAATTGGCTGAAAATCCAGCGACGTAAACACCTTTTTTGCCCGATGTAGATTTTATTCCATAAACCACGGCTTCATCGCCTGGATCTGATTCTCCTTCGTATCGATACACATGTACGATTTCAAATTTTTCAGGATTTTTCTTTATTACATCTTCATTTAGATTAAAATCGTAAGTAAATCCTTTTTCGTTTAATTGATCCAAAGCTTTGGATACAGTTGCGTAGTGATACATTCTAATCATGATAAATGAAATTTTGGTGGTTAACGTTTAAAGATAACTATTTTAAAATTAAGTGTTTGTAAAAGGAGTGTTAAAGTAAATTTTATAATGGAGAAAAGAGAGCAATAAAAACGCTAAATTTGCCCCGCAGACCGCCTTATCGTCGCTCATTTAGGTGAGGGGAGGAAAGTCCGGACACCACAGAGAAGCATAGCGGGTAACACCCGTCGGCGTTAGAAATAGCGTTAGGACAAGTGCAGCAGAAAGTATGTACAGGTAATGCTGTAGTGAAAACAGGTAAACTCTATGCGGTGAAATATCAAGTATATCAGCATTTAAGGGCTTCTCGTTCGTTGCTGAAGGGTAGATAGCTTGAACTTATGAGTAATTGTAAGTCTAGATAAATGATAAGGTATTGTTAGTAATAACAAGAACAGAATCCGGCTTATAGGTCTGCATTTTTTTATATTTGTGAGAGTATTAAATTTATTTTCATGAAAAATCTTCACTAGTTATTTCTGAAATTAAACATGATGCAAAGACGCGTAGATTATGAATATTTACGTTTTTAATCTGTGGAATCTTTTTATCCCGTTCCGAACCGTTGAGATTGGGAGTGGCAAAAAAAATAATATGAAAACAAGAATTGGAATTTTAGGATTGGGTGGAGTAGGTGGTTATTTTGGTGGACTTTTGGCGAAAGCCTATGCCGAAAACGATGCTATAGAAGTCGTTTTTATTGCGCGTGGTAAAGCTATGGAAGTTATTGCCAAATCGGGTCTTAAAATTAGTACTGATGAAGGAGAAACGATTGTTTTCCCAACTGTAGTATCTAATGATCCTGATGCAATTGGGAAACTAGATTACCTTATTTGCGCTACTAAAACCTATGATATCGAAGAAAGTCTTGATGCTATAAAAAAATGTATTACCAAGAATACTGTTTTTCTTCCTTTATATAATGGCGTTGACGCCACGGAACGTATTAGTATCATTTTTCCTGATAATGAAGTTTTGCAAGGTTGCGTTTACATCGTTTCGATGATTGCTGAACCTGGCGTTATTAAAAAAACAGGAATTTACGAAAAGTTATTTTTTGGTTCTGATAGTGCTTCGGTTTATAGAATGAAGGCGTTGCAAACCATTTTCCAAAATGCTAAAATCGAAAGTTATCTCGTAGATAATATAGAAGAAACAGTTTGGGAGAAGTTTGTTTTTATATCGTCTTTGGCTTCAGCTACTTCTTACTTGAATCAGAATATTGGTGAAATTATGGAAAATGCTTCTAGCCGAAATTTATATGTTTCATTGCTGAATGAAATAACTATGATTGCGGCTGTAAAAGGACTGAATCTTCCTAATGATATTGTAATGCAAACTATCCTGAAATTGGAGAAAACACCTCGTGATGCAACTTCGTCTATGCAC
This sequence comes from Flavobacterium sp. AJR, assembly GCF_002156885.1. Taxonomy (NCBI): domain Bacteria; kingdom Pseudomonadati; phylum Bacteroidota; class Flavobacteriia; order Flavobacteriales; family Flavobacteriaceae; genus Flavobacterium; species Flavobacterium sp. AJR. Next base: position 3,080 of record NZ_NCWQ01000097.1, read on the forward strand.
CGTGATTTGTTGGCAGGAAGAAAAATCGAACTTTCGTCTCTTACTGAATTTGTAGTAAATGAAGGTTTGAAATATGAAATTGAAACACCAACATATCAGCTGATTTTGGATAAATTAGCTACACACGAGAGTAATTAATCACTTATCTTAAATTCTAGTCCGATATTACGGATGCTATCGATACTAATTCGGGAATCGTCTTTAAAGTATTTTCGAATTTTACTGATATAAACATCCATGCTTCTGCCTGAAAAAAAGTCGTCATTTTTCCAAATCGATTTTAGGATTTGTTCTCTTTTTAGCATTTGATTTTTATGCGTGTAAAAGAAATGAATAAGCGCAGCTTCTTTCTCTGTAAGTTGTTGGTTTTTGTTGTCCTTTCTTAATGATAATCGTTTGGTATCAAATAAATAATCTCCAATTTGTAACTCGTTGGTTTCTGAGAAAAGAGATGTTTTTTGTTGGCTTCTTTTCAGGATGTTATTTAGGCGTAAGATAAGTTCTTCGGCTTCAAAGGGTTTTACAATGTAATCGTCTGCACCGAGCTTTAATCCAATTATTTTATCTTCTTTAAGTTTTCTTGCTGTGAGAAAAATGAATGGAATTTCGGGATTGATTTTGATGATTTTTTCGGCAAGTGTAAATCCGTCAATAATAGGCATCATGACATCGAATACGCAAATATCGAATGTTGTAGTTTGAAAAACAGCTAATGCTTCCTGACCGTTTTCGGCCCAAGTAACATCATAATCATACAATTCCAGGTATTGTTTGAGTACGTTTGCAAAATCGGAATCATCCTCTGCCAAAAGTATTTTTTTCATTTTTGCTGTATTTTTTTTTGCCACAACTTACACGAATCGGCACTAATTTTATATGAAATAATCTAAAAAAAAACCTGTGTTAACCTGTTTAATCTTTATAAAATCGATCTAACTCTTTGCGAAAGGGACGCGGATTATACGGATTCGCTAAGGCGAAAACACGGATTAAAACGGATTTTATTTTTGATTGTTTTTAAATCAGTTTTAATCCGCGGCTTTACTTTTATAAATCCGTATCATCCGCGTTCCTTTATAGACAATTTAAGCTAGCAACTTTTTATCAAAGTCCCAAAACACTTTCTTGGTCTGAAGCTGAAAACTTAACTCAACGGAAAACTAATATAAAACTTGGCTCCTTTTCCTAAATCGCTTATTACTGCAATCGTACCTTGATGAGCTTTGATGATTTGGTTTACATAATAAAGTCCTAACCCCAATCCTTTAGAATTATGCAGATTGCCTTGTTCTACACGATAGAATTTATCAAAAAGTAAAGAATGTTTGCTTTTAGAAATCCCGATTCCGTCATCCTGAATACTAAGATTAAATTGGTTTTGGTTTAATGTGGTTTTTATGATAATGGTTTTCGAGCCATATTTTACTGCATTTTCGAGCACATTTAAGATTGCTGTTGTTAAGTGAAATTTATCTAATACAAGAGTAGTTTCGTTTGTGCCGAAATGAGTTTCTATCTTAACTTTAGGATATGCAATTTTAAAATCTTCGATAATTGCATTTAAGAAAGACTCGGTAATAATCTTTTCTTTCTGCATTTCCATTTCATTTTCATCTAGAGAATTTGCCAGAACTTGGTCTATCAAACTCTGTAAACGGTTGTTTTGACGCGAAATGGTATTAAGAATCGAGTTGAAATGAATTTCGTTGTCACGAATGTCTTTTCGCTCTAGTATTTTGGTTGAAATAGCCAGAGTCGTTAAAGGCGTTTTGAGCTCGTGTGTGATATTATTGATGAAATCGGTCTTTATATCGCTTACTTTTTTCTGTTTTATCAATGCTTTTATGGCAATTACAAAAAGTGTTATCAAGGTTAAGATTGATAGTAGGGACAAGAATAAAATCATACTCATCCTTTTTAATATTATCATTTCCCAATCGATAACCGATACGTACATAGAATCTTCGGTGAGCAAATTATAATCTTGCATTTGTGCTGTTCCGTTTGTTGTACCCACATAATTTCGGACTAAAAAGGCATTGTCTAAAGAAGCCAGATTACCATATAATTTGTTTTTTATAAATGGCTTTTCGGAGAAAATTGTATCGGCTTTTTTAGAACTATTATAGATGATAAACTTGTTGAGTACAATGGCAAAATCTATAGAGAAATTTGGAATTTCTCTATTAAACTTCTGTTGTAATTTTCGGGTTAGTTCACCTCGAAATTCATTTTGAAGCAAAGCGGTTTTAATGTCCGATTTTGTTTTCTTATCATGTATATAATTCTCGGCTAATTGCTTGTATAGATGTTCTTTTTTGTTGACAATTGTCGAATCGATATCGCTATAATCATTTGTGATAAAAGCAATTTCATTCTTAATCTCTGAGTGAAACTGTGCTACTTTATAATCATAAGTTGTTTTTACCAAATAGCATTGCACAACAGATAAAACCACCAGAGCGATAGCTGATAAAAAGATTAATAAGTTGATTCTGTGTTTCATTTCATCCAATAAATACATTCCAAAAATAAAGCTTTTATCTTTTAATTTATGCATTAACCCTGCATTAACCTACGATTAACTTTCGACAGTGTTTTTTAGAACCATTTTTGCAATCAAATATATAGAAAAAGACAAATTATGAAAAAACGATTATCAATGCTGATTCTGTTTGGAATTACATTTTGTTATGGGCAAAAAATGGAAAAAGTAACTGTTGATTATTTAGATACCAATGATATATATGTCAATGACGAAGACTCACAATCATTGCATTATTACAAAATGGTTCCAAAAACGGATATTATAGGGGCTTTGGTAATTTTACCATCTGGAGGGGAATCTACAGAAGATTTATTAAAACAAATAACACTGCATGAGTTAGCTGTTAAAAAAGGTATTCTGGTAATTATTCCTTCAATAAATTGGGGAACGGATAGTCGTGAAGCTGAATTTTCTTTTTTAGACAAGATTTTTGATGAAGTTGTAAGAAAGTACAAGGTCTCTAAGGAGAATTTTATTTTAGGAGGTTTGTCGAGTGGAGGTATTATTTCTTTGACTTATGCGGAAAACGCCATTAAAAATCCAAACAAATTATTCTTAATTCCTAAAGGAATTTTCGCTTTGGACGCTCCGCTGGATCAAGCTCGTTTTTATAAATATTGTGAAAGAGAAATTAAAAGAAATTTTTCTGAAGCTGGAGCAAATGAGGCAAAATGGATGAAGAATAATTGGGATACTTTATATGGCGGTTCACCGGATCAATTCCCGGAAAAATATATTGATGCTTCTATTTTTTCTTATGGAGCAAAAGATGGAGGCAATGCAAAATATTTAAAAAATATGCCTATTCGTATGTACACAGATCTCGATGTTAACTGGCTAATTAATGAACGCCACCGTGATTTGTATGATTGGAACGGGATTGACATAGTTGGGATGATAAACCAATTGAAAGTTATGGGGAATAATAATGCAAGTGTAATTATAAGTCAAGGAAAAGGAGTGAGATTAAACGGGAGTAAAAATCCGCATTCTTGGTCGATAATGGATACAGAAGATTGTTTGAATTGGATTCTTAACTTACTTGAAAGATGATTAAAATAATAATAATTGCAATTTGCCTTCTTGTTTCTGCATTTGGATATGCACAAAGCGAAACCCCAAAGGATAGTATTTCGAATAAATTAGAAGAAGTCGTCATCAGTGCAAAACCAAAAACATTTTCGAATCAAAACGGAAATATTAAAATAGATGTTGCTAATTCGGTTTATAACTCTGTTCCTAATACACTAGATTTATTATCTAAATTACCTACTATTATTATAAGCTCAGACAAAGAGAATATCTCGATTGTAGGCAAAGGAACGCCACTTATTTATATTGATAACCAAAGAGTGGGAATGAATGACTTAAATGCGCTATCGGTAGATGATATAAAGAATATCGAGATTATCCAGAATCCATCTGCTAAATATGAAGCCGAAGGACGTGCTGTGGTTTTGATAACAAGAAAGTTTAGTAAAAAAGATAGTTTTAAAACGGACATTTCTGAAGTAGCTTCTTTTAAAAAAAGATACAATAATTATCTTGGGTTTAATTCTAGTTTCAAGAAAAACAAACTAGAATGGAAGGCTAATTTTAATTACAATCAATTGCAACCTTGGGAAAATCATAGTATAGATTATGAGATTGCTAATGCAAATATTGTTTCAGATTACGATGTTGAAGCTTATACCAAACGCAAACAGTATATTTTTGGAGGTGGACTATTTTATAAGATAAATGAGGATGATTATTTCTCGTTTAATACAAACAGTAAGTTGCAAAAAGACACTTTTGATATTAATACGAGTACTTATAATAAAAAAGATAATATCGAAAACAATGTTGTAACCTTTAGTGATAATGATAGCAATAAGAATTTTGTAAACGCATTTTTAAATTATTCTAAGAAAATAAAAGCTATCGATACGCAGGTTTTTACAGGCTTGCAATATTCTAATTTTGATCAGGGATTATGGAGTGAAGTCGAAAATAATTTTAATGATACTGAGTTTGGCTTGACACAAATCCGAGATCAAAAGTTTAAAGTTGGTGTTTTTTTAGGAAGAATTGATATTGAGAAAAAGTTTAAAAATGAAATGAAATTCGAAGTTGGAGGATTGTATTCTTCTGCCGATTCAAAATCAGATTTTGATATATTTTATTCTGAAACCAATAAAAATGTATTAAGTCATTATGATTTTAAAGAGCAAAATTTAGCAGGATATAGTCAGTTATCGGGAAAGATTAAGAAAGTAGATTTTTCGGTTGGGATAAGAGTGGAGAACACCAATGTAAACGGAAAATTTAAAACCGATTTATTGCCTTTGATTGATAAGAATTACACTAATTTCTTTCCGAAAGCACAACTTACATTCCCAATAGATAGTACAAAAAGCATTAGTGTAAATTATGCAAAAAGTATTTCGAGACCCAATTATTCTTCTTTAAGTCAGGGAACAACGTATATTAATCCTTATTTTTTATATGGCAGAAATATAAATTTGGATCCGACTATTATTAATGAAATCTCATCTACTTTTCAGTATCATGATAAATCGGTTAAGCTAAGTTATTATCAAAACACAAACCCAGTTTATAATAGTTTTATATATGATGAGGAACAAAATATCATGACCTTTAAAGATATAAATTTTGATAAAGAAACAGGATTTAACCTGGATTTTACATTACCATTTACTTATAGATTTTGGACAACGACAAATTCATTGGTTTTTATTTTAGAAAAAATAGAAGATAAATCAGCTATGTTTTTAGCTTCAAAACCCTATTTGTATTATTACTCAAATAATGAATTTAAGCTTCCAAAAGGATTTACTCTTACTGTATCTGGCTGGGGATTGACTAAACAAAACAAAGGCGTTTTTGAGCGAAACGAGAGATTTATTGTAGATATGGCGCTTTCTAAAACTTTTTTCAAAAACTGGAATTGTACTGTAACGTGTAATAATGTTTTTAATAGTAATATCGAAGAAGAACAGTTTACTATTAATAACGTTAGCTCGAAGGCAAGATATCAGGTTGATTGGCACGAAATTTCGATTGCTATAAAATATTCTTTCGGAAAAATAAAAGATTCACAGTTTAAGGAAAAAAATGTAGATGATTCAAACAGGATTCGATAAATGATGTGTTTAAAAGCAGAAGAGGCTGTCCGAAAAGTAATTTTAGATAGTTTGTTTATTGATTTTTGAAAACATGATTGCTAATTGCTCCAGCGGAGCATAATGTTTATAGCATTTTTTATAGAATCTATTGCTAAAGAGCTACAGCGTAGCGTTATTTTGTTTTTTTTAGATTGCTATACATGTCACCCCGATGGGGTTTATAAAATGGGTTTGTGAATTTCTATAAATATAACGTCCCTCTGGGACTTAGAATGTTATAAACTTGTTTAAATAAGCAAAGGAGGCTGTCTGAAAATTACTTTTCGGACAGCCTCTTTATATTATGATAACTTGGGTGTTTATTAACCTTCGTCTTCTTCGGTACTTTTTGTTGCAGCTTTAAGGCTTATTTCTTCATCTTCGGAAGAATCAAATTCGAAGAAACTAAAGAAAGAACCACCATAACTTTTCTTAAATGAAAAATTACTTAAATGATCTAATTTAGTATATTTAGAATGTTCGATAATCATCATTCCATCATCTTGCAAAAGCTCTCTCTCAAAAACTAACATTACAATTTTTTCGAATGTAGCCTGATCCAAAGCATACGGAGGATCTGCAAAAATAATATCGTAAGATGTTTTACAGCTTTCTAAAAATTTAAACACGTCACTTTTTGTTGCGGCAATATTAAAGTCAAATTCGGCTGCAACTTGCTTGATGAATTTTACACAACCAAAATCACCATCTACAGATGTAATTGGTGTGCAACCACGAGAGGCAAATTCATAACTGATGTTTCCAGTTCCCGCAAATAAATCTAATACCTTTAAGCCTTCAAAACTAAAATGGTTATTCAAAACATTAAATAATGCTTCCTTAGACATGTCAGTTGTAGGTCTTACCGGAAGGTTTTTGGGTGGAGATATGCGTCTTCCTTTGTATTTTCCTGAAATGATTCTCATGATTGAAAAAGTATAAAATGTTGTTGATTTTGAGCCGTCGAAAAAGAATTATTTTTTTCTAAGTTAGATACGTCAAACAAGGATACATTTCGGATATACTTATAAGCGATTGCAAAAAAATCGTCTTTTTCAGAAATCGTTCCTAACAATTCAAGTTTAAAACTCTCGGGGTTCATATTAAGTTGTTCTGCTGTAAACAGCAAATAATAAATAAAATCCTCAGGAGTTTGATATTCAAAAGAATTAAATAATAATAGTTTTTGGTTTTGCACCACAATGATTTCGAAATGTCCTAAATTAAAATTGACAACCATTGTTTTATCGTCGTTGTTTTTGGATCCATCCAAAAGCTTTTCGACAAGAATACTATTGGCGTGTTTGTATTCGAAAGTGCCAAACTGGTCAATAAAAAAGTTATTGATGTTTACATACGGAATGTAAACAGCATTCATTTGATAATTGGAAATTTCGTCGAAAGCAAAAAAATCAGTTTCAAAAACCTTGGTATTGTATTGTAAATAGCTACCTAGAAAGTTTTCGTCAAATAGGGCAGTAGGAACAAACGTTGATAAATTGTTGTTATGTATTATCGTTATTTGATCATAAGTATCTTTAAGTTCTGGATGTTTGCTAAAAGCATCGGCAAACAAATCTTCAATTTTGCTAGTTTTGTGAGACGTGTCAAAAGTGACTTCGTTTAAAGATAAAACAGTATTGTTTAATGTATCAAAACAACAAAACGAAAGCCCAGCCAGTGAAACCTGAATGGAAAGCTTTTTGTACTTTTTTGATGTTATATTTGTATTTTGTGATTGCATAAATGGATTTAGAATTCAATTCTTGTTAAGAATCAAGATAGAATTAAACGTGATGACAAACTTACAATTTTTTTTTATTCATTTGGGATTTTATGTGGTTCCCTCGCGTTTGATACCTATATTTGATGATAATTTTACATTAATATAACCGTTATGAGTTCTTCCCTGTTTTATAGTCTTTTACAAAAAAAATTCCCTTTTTCTCCGACCTATAAACAGGATATTTTTTTTCAAAAGATTGCTATATTTTTAACCGATACAGCAAATGATACGATTTTTGTACTAAAAGGATATGCAGGAACAGGAAAAACTACGGTAATTTCGACCATTGTAAATAATTTAGCAGAGATTGATAAGAAATATGTTTTGCTTGCGCCAACAGGTCGTGCTGCAAAAGTAATTGCTAATTATTCGGAGAAACCCGCTTTTACAATCCATAAAAAAATATATTTTCCTAAGAAATCTTCTGGTGGTGGAGTTTCGTTCACCATTCAGCAAAACAAGCATAAAAACACCATTTTTATAGTCGATGAAGCTTCGATGATTTCAGATAGTAATTCTGATTCTAAACTATACGAAAACGGTTCTTTATTAGATGATTTGATTTCATACGTGTATTCGGGAACCAATTGTAAAATGATTTTATTGGGAGATACGGCACAGTTGCCACCAGTAAATTTAGATATTAGTCCGGCACTTGATATTCATACGTTAAGCGTAAATTATAATAAAGAAATTGAGCATATCGAACTTGACGAAGTAATGCGTCAGGAAGAAAACTCAGGTATTTTATTTAATGCTACGGAATTACGTGAATTACTAAAAGAAAGTTTTATTACCGAGTTTAGGTTTGATGTAAAGAAGTTTAAAGATATTGTACGATTAACAGATGGTTACGATATTCAGGATGCGATAAACTCTGCATATAGTAATTATAGTATTGAAGATACGGCTTTTATTGTGCGCTCTAATAAAAGAGCAAATCAGTATAACGAACAAATTCGTGCCAAGATTCTATTTAAAGAAAGTGACCTTTCTACCGGCGATTTCCTGATGGTAGTTAAGAATAATTATTTCTGGCTAAAAGATTCAGATGAAGCTGGTTTTATTGCCAATGGTGATATTATCGAGATTCTGGAAATATTTAGTATTCAGGAATTATACGGTTTCAAATTTGCGAAAGTAAAAATACGAATGGTCGATTATCCAAATCAGAAACCTTTTGAAACGGTTTTATTATTGGATACTATAAAAAGCGAATCACCATCGTTAACCTTCGAAGAATCGAATAGATTGTATGAAGAGGTGATGAAAGATTATGATAATGAAACTACAAAATATAAGAAATTCCAAAAGGTAAAAGCCAACGAATATTTTAATGGTTTACAAGTAAAATTCTCTTATGCAATAACGTGTCATAAATCACAAGGTGGGCAATGGGATACAGTCTTTATAGAACAACCTTATTTGCCAAACGGTATTGACCGTGACTACATAAGATGGTTGTACACTGCTATGACAAGAGCAAAAAATAAATTATATTTGATAGGCTTTAAAGATGAGCATTTTGTAGAATAATTAGTTGCCACAAATTTCACGAATTAGCACGAATTCTAATAATTATGAAAAAGTTAGTTTTATTTTTTTTATTGATAGCTTTAAGTTGTGGTAAAAAGCAAGATACAAAGATTCAAGAAAAGGATAATGTAATAGTTTTTTTTGATCCAATTACTTTAGGTGCTAGTGGAGTTGATGCAGGGGTAAAGATTAATGCGCGTTTTAGTGAGTGTGGAGAATGGGGAGGACGTTATGAAGAAATAAAAATATTTACTAAAGAAAGAAACTTTAAAGATTATTTTTTGAATTATACCAAAACAAATATTGATTGTGATAAGAGAGACTCAAAGGGACAAAATATAGAAACAATTGTTACTCAAAAAACAATCAGATTAACAGATTCTAATAAAAAATCAATAATCGAATATATGAAAAGAATGATTGAGTCTAAAGTTGAGGAAAGATTTCCAGGACATGCTGGAGATTCTTTTTCAATTATGAATTCTGATTCAACTTTCGTAATTGAAGTTTATGATTATAATTCTAAAAATTTGAATAGTTATAATCAATTATTAGCTGAATTAAAACTTTTTAAAAAATAATTAGCGCTAATTCGTAAAACCTGCATTAGCCTTTTAATGAACATAAATCTCATTTAGATTATGAATACGCTAAACGATTTACATACTATTTCGCAAACTTTCTCGAATACAGATAAAATGCCAGTTTTGTTTCTTGGGCATGGGAATCCGATGAATGCTATCGAAGAAAGCGAGTTTGTTGCAGGGTTTAGAAACCTGGCTAAAACATTGCCTCAGCCGAATGCTATTTTGTGTATTTCGGCACATTGGTACACCAAAGGAACAAAAGTTACGGCGATGGAAATGCCTAAAACTATTCATGATTTTGGAGGTTTTCCTCAGGCTTTGTTTGATGTGCAATATCCTGCCAAAGGAAGTCCGGAATTAGCTGTTGAAACTAAAAGAATACTTACTCCTGTCGAAATAGAATTAGATGAAACCTGGGGCTTAGATCACGGGGCATGGAGTGTGATAAAGCATTTATATCCTGAAGCAAATGTTCCGGTGATTCAGTTAAGTATTGATTATACAAAATCGGGGCAATATCATTTTGAGTTGGCTCAAAAATTACAATCCCTACGTCATAAAGGAGTTTTGATTATTGGGAGTGGTAATATTGTCCATAATTTAAGATTAGTCGATTTTCATAATTACGATAGAGATAATTATGGCTACGATTGGGCGATTGAAGCTCGACAAACTATTAATGATTATTTGCTGGATGGAAACTTTCAACCGCTTATTAATTACGAGAAAATGGATAAAGCGATTCAATTAGCGATTCCAACACCAGATCATTATTTACCGTTGCTTTATACGTTAGGCTTAAAAGAAAAATCAGAAGAATTAAGTTTATTTAATGATAAACTATTGGCTGGTTCATTGAGTATGACTTCGGTTAAGATTATGTAACAGAAATAGTGTACAGTTTCAGTCACAGTTCCAGTTTTGAGCTTTGGTTTGGGAAGCTAACTTAAAAAAGTTTAGATAAAATTAAAGGATTAAAATGTTTTTTCACGCAGATTCGGCAGATTAAAGCAGATTTAATTTAAAATTAGTCCTAAATAAATCTGCGCTTATCGGCTTAAATCTTTTAAAATCTGCGTGAGAAAAATTTAATTACAGATTTACTTCGTCTTTTCTATTTATTGCTTTAAAAAAATCCGTTTTTATCTGTGTTTTCGCCTTGGCGAATCAGTATCATCCGCGTTCCTTTTTGAAGTGAGCTAAATAAAATTTTACAATCCAATAGCATAAAAATACCCATCGGCACTCCCGAAATAAACTGTATTGTTACTAATAAATGGAGAAGAAACAATTGGACCAAGTTTGTAAAACTCATCCATAACTTTTTTAGTTTCTTTATATTGGGATAAATCCGAATTTTTGGCTGCGTATGTAAAGTCTAGTTGGTCATTTTTTAGAATTTCGGCAGCATGTTTTTTTCTACTATCGGTGCTTATAAAATTAGATATTTTGCCAAGCGAAAGAATATCCAATGAAAAGAAATTACCTGTAAAATCTCCAAAATAAATAGTGTTTCCAGAAATTGCAGGACTTGAATATACATATCCGCTTGTTCTAAAGCGATATAGTTCTTTTCCAGTTTTAGAATCTAAAGCAAGTAAGGCATAAGTGTCTGAAGTTCCAACATATATAATATTGTTTAGTATTACAGCAGAGCTGAGAATCCATGAACTTTCGGCATCGTATTTCCAGATTAGTTTTCCTGTTTCAGAATCTAAAGCAAAAAAATGAGGATCTCTGGCACCAAAATATACCATTCCATCCGCAACAGCTACAGAAGATTGAATTCCTTTGAATCCTATTTTGTCTTCGGTAGTAAATTTCCATTTTTCTTTTCCTGTTTTACAATTTATAGCGTATAGTTTAGCATCCCAACTACCAATGTATAAAGTATTTTTATCTAGAACTGGTGTGCTATGAATTGGACCTTCGGTTTTAAATTTCCAGTTTAAGCTTCCTTTTTTTGCGTCAAGCGAATATACATTTCCATCACTACTCCCAAATAATACCGAAGCCGATTTATTGTCTTTATAAACTACAGGCGATGATAAATAAAAGTCCCATAAATCATCCATGGGTTTGCCATTTGGATTCGTGCCTAATATTCTAAGATCACTATACCAGTTTTCTCCACCTGTTTTAAATTTCCAGACTTCTTTACCAGTTGTTGTATTTACGGCATAATAATAGCCATCGAAACTGCCGAAAAAGATAGTGTTTTCGTAAATACTTGGTGAACTATGGATTGCTCCATTAGTTTTGAATTTCCATTTTAAATTTCCAGATTTCTCTTCGATAGCATAAAGAAAACCATCTTCGCTACCAATAAATACAATTCCGTTTTTGGCTATTGGCGAAGAGAATATTTTGCCATCGGTTTTAAATTTCCATTTAATGTCGCCTAATGGTAAATATCCTTTACCAGGAAATACTCGGTCTGAAAATGAGTTTATAATTGAGGGTTCATTCTTTTGCGCAAATGAATTATTTATTACTAAAAAGAAATAGAGAGGGAGAAGTGCTAATAATCTTTTCATACTTTTTTTCTCATAAAAATAAATATTTTATAACATATTAAAGTTTAATTATTTAAGAAATATGTTAGAAATAATTTTTTAATACCTGATTGTGAATAGGTATATTTGTTTTTACGATTTATCACTAATACATTCAAGAAATGAAAATAATAGCAGTTATTCCCGCACGTTACGCTTCTACACGATTTCCCGCCAAACTAATGCAAGATTTGGGCGGCAAAACAGTAATTTTAAGAACGTATCAAGCCGCAATACAAACCAATTTATTTGATGATGTATTTGTTGTAACAGATTCGGATATTATATTTGATGAGATTGTCTCAAATGGAGGTAAAGCCATTATGAGTATTAAAGAACATGAATCGGGGAGTGATAGGATTGCTGAAGCTATCCAGAATCTGGAAGTTGATATTGTTATAAATGTACAAGGCGATGAACCTTTTATCGATGCTGAGCCGCTGGCAAAAGTAATTGAAGTTTTCAGAAATGACTCAGACAAAAAAGTTGATTTGGCTTCTTTAATGCGTGAAATTAAAGATGAAACCGAAATAAATAATCCTAACAATGTAAAAGTTGTGGTGGATCAAAGTGGGTTTGCTTTGTATTTTTCTCGTTCGGTTATTCCGTATCCTAGAGATGTAGCAGTTGGTGTGCGTTATTTTCAGCATATTGGGATTTACGCTTTTAGAAAACAAGCTTTATTAGATTTTTATAGCTTACCAATGAAATCGCTTGAGGCTTCGGAGAAGTTGGAGCAATTGCGCTATTTGGAGTTTGGAAAGCGCATAAAAATGGTCGAAACTACTCATGTAGGTATTGGAATTGATACACCGGAGGATTTGGAGAAGGCCAGAGTGCTTTTGTTGTCTAAATAGAATTTATTGTATAATTGTTCTTAAGTTGTTATTGCCAATCTTGTCTTTCTGAGGCACGAAGAATCTCCGTGAGTAACTCTGCCAAGTAGATTTTCAATTATTGTCGATTCTGTAAACGTGGCTTCGACTCTTCTCAGCCTGACAATATAGTATATAAGCAGTAATGAGTATATATTCTCAGTATTATTATTGCCAAACTTGTCTTTCTGAGGTACGAAGAATCTCCGTAAGAAACTCCATAAAGGGATTAGGTCCTTAAATTCTATTCTATTTTGATCATAGCCCACGGTTTTAACCGTGCGGTACGGATTATATAAACATTGCCAACGGTTGAAACCGTTGGCAATGTTTATATAATGTTATTTGTATTAGCGATTTTAATAAATACCCAAGTCCTAGCCCTGATGGTAGCGGCATCCTTTTTCTGGCTTTTTTTGCCAGTAAAAGATATAGCGGACAGCAGGAAATAGCTCCTTATAAAAATAAATTGTTAAAAGTAAAAAGGATTAATCTATTTAAAATAGTCTATAAAAAAAACTCCAAACCGTAATGATTTGGAGCTTTTTTGTATTAATGTTTAAACTAATTTCTTAGTATAAATTAGGGTATTTTGATGGGTTTACCTCATTCATCATGCTGTATACTTTTTCGTAAATATCTTCGGTTGAAGGTTTAGAGAAGTAATCGCCATCGGTTCCGTATGCTGGTCGGTGAGCTTTTGCAGTTAATGTTTGTGGTTTGCTGTCTAAATGTACGTATGCATCTTGTTGCTCGATAATTTGTTGCAAGATATAAGCAGAAGCTCCACCTGGTAAATCTTCGTCTATTACAAGAAGACGATTTGTTTTGGCAATACTTTTTACAATATCTTGATTGATATCAAACGGAAGTAATGATTGTAAATCGATAATTTCACAGTCAATACCAACTTGTTGCAACTCAGTAGCTGCTTGTTCTACCAATCGTAAAGTCGATCCGTAAGAAACTAGCGTAATATCTTTACCTTCTTTTAAGGTTTCAACAACACCAATTGGTGTTTTAAATTCTCCGTAGTTTGTAGGTGCTTTTTCTTTTAATCTATATCCGTTTAAACATTCGATTACTAGCGCAGGTTCATCACATTCTAATAATGCGTTGTAAAATCCAGCTGCTTGCGTCATGTTTCTAGGTACAAGTACATGTATTCCACGTATTGCATTTATAATCATTCCCATTGGAGAACCCGAATGCCAGATACCTTCTAAGCGGTGTCCGCGTGTTCTGATTATTAATGGTGCTTTTTGTTTTCCTACGGTTCTATATTGTAAAGTAGCCAAATCATCACTCATGATTTGGATCGCATATAGTAAATAATCTAAATACTGGATTTCGGCAATAGGGCGTAATCCTCTTAATGCCATTCCTATTCCTTGACCTATTATGGTTGCTTCACGAATACCTACATCGGCAACACGAAGTTCTCCATATTTTTCTTGCATTCCTTCTAAACCTTGGTTTACATCTCCAATGTTCCCTACATCTTCTCCAAAGATTAAGGTTTCTGGATATTTAGTAAAGATGGCATCAAAGTTGTCTCTTACAATCATTCTTCCATCAACATCTAGGCTGTTTGCCTCGTATTGTGGTAAAACTTTCTCTACAGAGAAAACATTAAGATTAGAATCTGAAAATAAATTGCTGCTGAATCTTTCTTGCGTTGTTGCAATGTATGCAGTAATCCAGTTAGCTAATTCGGTTTTGCTATCTTCATTTACAACTAAACGCAATATTTTTCTGGCTGTTGCAAGCATTTCCTTTTTTAGAGGAGATTTTATAGCAGCTAATTCGTTTGTTAGTTTTAGGATTTGCTCTTTATTAGTACTGTTATTTGCAGTAGTTTCTAATAAAGTAAGCAACACTTTTTGATCCTGGATAATTGGGTCTATAAAAGAGTTCCATGCTTCTTTTTTGGCATCGAGTACTTCTTTTTTTAATTCCATATCAATTTCGTCCAACTCTTCTGGCGATGCTATATTAATAGCAATCATCCATAAACGCATTTGGCGAATACAGTCAAAATCTTTTTCCCAAGCCAGTCTTGCTGCATTTTTATAACGTTCGTGAGAACCCGAAGTCGAGTGGCCTTGAGGTTGTGTTAACTCATTTACATGAATTAATACAGGGACATGTTTTTCGCGTGCAATAGCTGCAGCTTCTTCGTATGTTGCAATTAATTCGGCATAATCCCAACCTTTAACTCTAAAGATTTCATATCCGTTTGAGTTTTCGTCGCGTTGGTATCCTTTTAATATCTCCGAGATATTTTCTTTGGTAGTTTGATGTCTTGCATGAACCGAAATTCCGTATTCATCATCCCAAACGCTCATTACCATTGGTACTTGCAGTACTCCGGCAGCATTTATGGTTTCAAAGAATAATCCTTCAGATGTACTAGCGTTTCCGATAGTTCCCCATGCAATCTCGTTACCATTTACAGAGAAATTATCTTTGATTTTTATGCCGTCTACGTTTCTGTATATTTTAGATGCTTGTGCAAGACCTAATAATCTAGGCATTTGTCCTGCGGTAGGAGAAATATCTGCACTAGAGTTTTTTTGTTTGGTAAGGTCTTTCCAAGAACCATCTTCATTTAAACTATGAGTAACAAAGTGTCCACCCATTTGTCTTCCTGCCGACATTGGATCAAAGTTTAGATCGGTATGACCGTATAAACCAGCAAAAAATTGTTTAGGAGTTAACTCGCCAATTGCCATCATGAAAGTTTGATCGCGGTAATATCCCGAACGGAAGTCACCATTCTTGAAGGCTTTTGCCATCGCCAATTGAGGAACTTCTTTACCATCGCCAAAAATTCCAAATTTGGCCTTTCCTGTCAATACTTCTTTACGACCTATTAAGCTACATTCCCGGCTAATAATAGCGATTCTGTAGTCGTTCAAAACTTCGGTTTTGAAATCTTCGAAAGTAAGTGTAGTATTGTTTTTTTCTTTTATCATAATCTGGAATGGGTCATGTTAGATCACAAAATTAATTAAAAACTAGCAATTATCATAATTCGTTAAAAAAAATATAATTTAATTATCTGTATTTAAAAGGGTATAATAGGATGCTTTTTTTGTTGTTTTTTTATTGTTTTGTGTAATTTAGTAATAATAATTTATGTTTTGTGTGGTTTTTATTTGATTAAAACCATTTTCTTGTAAAAAGATTGGTTAATGTTTTAGGTGATAAAGTAACTACGAAACGTATCTTTTCTCCATATTTATCTTGAGAAATTTCCCACCCATTGTTAGAGTATACCGGAAAATACAATTCAAAATAATCTGGAACAAAATTTAATCGGATACCACTATCATATATAAATTTTTCTGCAAAACCTTTACTTTTAATAAAACCTACGTCTCCATATGCTTCAATCCAATTCCAAAGAGAATAACTTGCATTTAAAGTAGTTATCCATTGATTTGCATATTGCGGAGTTAGTTTTGATTTAAAACCACCTTCAGCCATTATAAATTGCTGACTAAAAAGACCTGTACTCTCAGATCTTCCGTAATAATTATAATCATACAAATAATCTGTAGGACGATCTATACCAAAGCTAAAATAATCAGAATTGGTATTGTTGTATATAAACGTTCCAGCATACATTCTTAAATTTACCTGTCGATTGTTCTCAAAAAGTTTTCTGAACTCTATTTCACTAGCTACTTTCCCGAATTCACTTGCAAATTGTACTTCCGACATAAAGTTAAAATGATTTGTAACTTCAGTTTTAGTATTAAAATAGCGGGCATTAAATACAGAATAATTAGGACTGGAATTGTCTGTAACATAATTGCTTTTTTCTCTGTTAACAATAACCTGACGCAACGTAATAAGTTGTTTCCTGTTGTCACGAAAGTTTTCTTCTCTTATTCGCAACTGTACAGATGGATTTAACTTTAAATAAGTTGCATCTGGCGCATAGTGAAAATAAGATTCAGAAAAAGAATATTTTACGTTATATAAAGTACTGTTTCTAAAATTTTGAACATACGAGAAACCCGATGAACCCGATATTGTTTTTGCCTTTATAGAGTAAGCAGGATTAATATCAAAAGTAAACGGTTTGTCTAATATCGTTTTGTTATGAAAACGTATTCCGGGAGTTATCCCATCATAATAATTATAGTTAAGCGTAGGGATATAAATTATCTGATTGTAATACGGATCTTCGAGATCTTTGGCAAAATTAAATTTTATAGGACGATTGGTTGGCGAAAAACCTTTTAGTGATTTCCAGTTGTTTCTTAAGTTATACTCAGGAACTTCATTATCATAGTTTAAAACAATTTTGTCTGCATTTTTTCTTTCTACAGTAAATGTAGTATCTGTAGTTTTAGGATCAATCCATTGTTTAAACATTACCTCCTTTTTCTTTACTCCATATACAGGAATAGGAACATAGGTTTCTGTTTTATTTTTTAACGAAAATGTAATGCTGTCTTTAGTTTTAGAAACATTATTAAACTTATAATCTATTATATCTCTAGAGTTTATTATAATATCAAAGAACCAATTGATATCTTTTTTTGCATTATAATTCAAAAGACTTTCAAAATTACTACGACTTACTTGCTCTATTTTATTAAGTTCATAAAAATCCTGAATACTAGTTTGTACGCTATTATTACCCAAATAATCGTCTAAATAACTAAGGCTAAGTCCAGCGCGATATTTACTAGCAATTTGTTCATTAAATTTTATAAGCGTGTTCTTGGGGTCGCCCAGAGGTTGGTCTAGATTTTTGCGAGCCATAAGCATATAAAAATAACTGTATTGCTCGTTAAAACTCAGGTTAGTTATTTTGTAGCTTTTTAAGATCTTCAGTTTTGAGAGACTTCCCATCATTTTCTGGTCAGGATAGTTTTCTTCAATATATTTCATCATGACATATATTTGTATGCCATCATAAATCCAGTTGTCTTTTCTAGGATCTAAGCGTAAACTATTTTTTAAATAAGTATTTAAATAGGTTTTTAAGAACTTAATTTCAAACATAAACTCATCCGGAAAAGGATTTATAAACGAAGGCAATTGGTTCAGACCATAAAACGGGTTCCTTTCGTAATCTATTTGCGAAACCGTAATTTTTTCATGCGGATATTCGCCAATATACTTATTAGCATAATCTACAATTCTGTTTATCGCAAGAGCTTTCTGGATTTCATTTAAATTGTTGTTCTTTAAATTAGTAACAACCTCTGTAGAGCCTATTTTATATCTAGTAAAACTGTTTTTGGGTTCAATAAATAAGCTTAAATCCGTCCTTTTATTACCAGAATAAAAAGTATTGGTGTATTTCTCAAATTGTTCTTGCGAAGTCTTATTTAAGTCAGTGGTAATGGTGTAATTATTAGGAACTTTTATTTCTACCTCATAATCAGTTGCAGCATTGGCAATATCATCCAGATTATAATTATTGTATTTTATAAAGCGATGGTTTTCAAATCGGGCAGGGCTTAAGAACCAGTTTTTCAGGTTTAAACTTCCGTTTTGAGAATAGCCATATCGTGTAAATTTATCACTAGGAATCTTAACGATGTAGGTAAGATGTAAGACAATTGTTTCATTTGGAGCTAATTTTCGATTTAGTTTGACTACAATATAATCGGGATTTTTTTCTGATCTTTCCCATGCCAAAGCTCCGTCTTCTGTATCTGTCAGGCTTATAATCGTAGTATTCCCTCTTTCTTCAGGTTTAGCAAGGTGAAATCCTCTGTAAAACTCATCCGAAAAACGTTTGGCAAGAGGGGTGTTTTTATCCGAAAAAGAATTATTCCAATCATTAAGAACTACCGAAATTAAAGTATCGTTCGATACATTGTTAAAGGTAATGTCTTGTCTGATATTCAGAGTTTTTAGCTCGAGATTAACCGCAACCGTCATTTTAGAATGATGCTGTGCGTACTGTTTTATCGAGCTCAATAAAACAAAAGTGCAAATAGTAATTTTATAAAATAACTTCAATGATTGTCCTTAAAGATTTATTAACGAAATAAATATACTATTAATTGTGGATTTATAAAGCCACTTATTGATAAAAAAGCATAAAAAAAGCTGTTTTTACACAGCTTTTTTAAAATTTAAAAATTCGGGCTTAAATCATATTTCTTATAGAATTTATCCAGAGCTTCAACTACTTCATCCTCAGAATCAACGATTTTAAATAAGTTCAAGTCATCAGGACTTACCGTATGTTCTTTCTCAACCAATACAGTTTTTACCCAATCAATTAATCCAGACCAGAATTCAGTTCCAACCAAAATAATAGGGAACTTACCGATTTTTTTCGTTTGGATTAAAGTAATTGCTTCAAACATTTCGTCAAGAGTTCCAAAACCACCTGGCATAACCACAAAACCTTGCGAATACTTAACAAACATAACTTTACGTACAAAAAAGTAATCAAAGTTTAAGTTCTTATCACGGTCGATATAAGGGTTAAAATGTTGCTCAAATGGTAATTCAATGTTCAAACCTACCGAAGTTCCTCCGCCTAAGTGAGCACCTTTATTACCAGCTTCCATAATTCCAGGACCACCACCAGTAATTACACCATAACCAGCTTTACTGATTTTATAGGCAATCTTTTCTGCCAATAAATAATATTTATCTTCTGGTTTTGTTCTCGCTGAACCAAAAATAGATACACACGGACCAATACGTCCCATGTTTTCATATCCATTTACAAACTCAGCCATGATTTTAAAAATAGCCCAACTATCATTGGTTCTAATTTCGTTCCATGTTTTTTGTTTTAATCTATCTTGGATTACTTTGTCTTCGTCATTATCAAAATCTTCTAATCTCATTTTCTTTGTATTAATTTATTTTTTAGGAGCTATTTCCAGCTGTCCACTTGTATCTTTTTATTTTTAAAGAAAAAATAAAAAGGATACCGTTCCCATCTGGGCTAGTCTATACTTTATCAATTTTATTTTACCCTAAAGCGGGGCGCAATATACTAAGATAATTCTTTTTTCAAAAACTGCGCTGTATAACTTTT
>NZ_NCWQ01000098.1:0-17758 GCF_002156885.1 Flavobacterium sp. AJR
TTTTTTTACAACTAGTAATTTTTTTACAACAAGTAAAAATAAATATGTACTAGCCGAAAGATTGAAAAATTACGAAGTTATTGACCAAAGAAACATTTCCAATAAATAAAATCAGATATATGTATATCAATAAATATTTAATAGCATTTGCATTTACTCTTTTTTCATTGCTAACTTTTGCACAAAAAGAAACACATGCAGAGAACAAACTAGTTGGGAATCAATTACAAGGTCAACCAACATTACTAATAAAAGATCCAAAATTTTTAGATATAAAAAAACAAAAAGTTTTTACGTCTATAAATCCTACGGTATCTATTCATTTTGGTTTTGAAGATGATAAAGCTAATGCAACAGAATATAAAAAAGTATATTCTTGTAAAGTAAATTTAAAAATTACCCCACGTGATTATTTAAATAATGTAATAACATCTTATAGCTATATCGACCCTATCGATAATGTTTCAAAGACAGCAGTTTTTAAAGATACCATTTCGTTAAAAATAAAACATGACAATGTCACAAAAGGGATTCAACTTGACGATTATGCTGTATATAATCTTCCTGGTGTTCATAAAGCAGATGTAAAAATTGAATCAATTATTTACTATAACAAAGCTGGGATTGATACCATTATTAATAATTCGAGAGCATATTTACAATTAAAATTTAGTACAGATCGTTACTATAATTTACAATTAAGTAGTACACAGTCGAGTTCAGTTCTTCCTCTTGAACATAAATTTATAAAATATACTGGAACAGAAGCAGCTGAGGTAAATAATGTCACTAGTGGTGCTGATGAAATTGTAATATCATGGCATAAAGACCCTGTTGCACCTGCTGTTGAATATGAACTTGAATGGACATGGGTTGATAATTTCGCTGCAGATGGAAGTAATTTATTACCAAAACAAATTGCTTTAAGTGATCAGGATTTCAAACTAAACAGTACCAGAATACAAACAAAAGATACGATTTATAAAATCCCTATAGTTTACTCAAAAGGATATATTATTTATAGAGTAAGACCTGTTGGTCGCTTTTTAGATGATATATCTAAAAACTATTACGGCAATTGGACCTCCGGATTTGAAGAGAAACATAAAGATGTAAGCAATTGGTCTCATTTTTTAGAAATTGACAAAAATCACGAATCAGGAAAGAAAAACTGGCAATACCAATCTTCTTTTGCTGAGGACGGAAAGAAGAAAGAAGTCGTAAGTTATTTTGATGGTTCCTTAAGAAATCGTCAAACAGTTACTAAAATAAATTCTAATAATAAAGCAGTTGTTGGAGAAGTTATTTATGATAATCAAGGAAGGGCTGCCATTGAGGTATTGCCAGTTCCAGTAGAATCTTCTGGGATTCATTTTTATTCCAATTTGAATAAAAACAAAAATGGTACTTCTATTTTTACTCATAATGATTTTGACTGGGAAAAAGAAAATGAAAAGGATTGTGCACCTACTACTATTTCAGGAATGGCAAGTACAGGTGGGGCAAGTAAATATTATTCTGCAAATAATATTGAAA
Organism: Flavobacterium sp. AJR; assembly: GCF_002156885.1. NCBI lineage: Bacteria > Pseudomonadati > Bacteroidota > Flavobacteriia > Flavobacteriales > Flavobacteriaceae > Flavobacterium > Flavobacterium sp. AJR. Next base: position 1,537 of record NZ_NCWQ01000098.1, read on the forward strand.
AAGGTAACTACCAGGATTTAGTGCCAGTTGCAGATTCACTTCCTTTTTCTCAAATAGAATACACTCCAGACAATACAGGGCGTATAAAGAGAAAAGGTGGAGTAGGGAAGCAGCATCAAATAGGATCTAATCATGAGATGCAATATTTTTATAGTCGCCCTAGCCAAGCAGAGCTTAATCGCTTATTTGGTTACAAAGTTGGTGATGCTTCATATTACAAAAAAAATATTGTAATTGATCCCAATGGTCAGGTTAGTGTTAGTTACCTGGATCCTCAGGGAAGAACTATTGCTACAGCACTTGCGGGTGATAAAAAAGGAAATTTAATTTCTTTGGAAGATGAGACTAAAACTAATCTGCACCAAGTAACTACAAAAGATATATTGTCTAATAACGATAAATATGCTTCTGGAAACAATGGTGTCATTCCAGATGGAGTACATTTAAATACATCTGTAAATATTGTTAAAGCTGATGAAGTAAAATTCAATTATGCATTTGATAAAAAAATAGGGAGTTATAATGATAAATGTTTAACCAATAAATTTTATCCTTTTGTGTATGATTGGTCTATTAGTATGACTGATGATTGTGCAAATGAGCTATTAGTAGGGCTAGAAGGTGCTGAACGTAATTTTAAAATTGGAGTTTCAGATCTTGATTCATATGCACCATCAGTTTTAAATATTACAAAAGCATTTGAAGGAAAGATAAAAAAAGATGCTACAACTTATAGTTCTTTAAGTGTTGGTAATTATAATCTTAGTAAAAATCTGCAGGTTGATACTAATGTTTTAGATAAATATGCAAACGATTATATAGCACAACTAAAAAACAGCACCACTTGTAAACCTGATCTTGCCAAATTTAATGAAGTGATTCAAGCAACAGATTGTAATGTTACTTGTAGAAGTTGTGAAGAAGCTTTAGTATCATCAAATTTAGTAAATGAATCTGATAAGCAAAGTTATGCATCAAAGTTTCCAGCCGATATAAATAGCCTTGGCATTATAAGTGAAAGAGAATCTTTTATAAACATTGCCGAAGAAAGATATGCAAATGTTAATGTAAATAATTTGCTTAATTTATCTGATCTTACAGATGATGAAAAAAATGTTTATAAAAAACATTATAAAGTTGAGTTTAGAGCTTTACTATCTGGTTGTAGAGAAATATGTACACAACCATTAAATCTTTGTAATATCAATGAAGAAATACTATTGGACGATGTTAGTCCAAATGGTCAATACGGCTCAATTACTGGTTTAGAAAACCAAAAAGGTTCAGCTCAAATAGATTTGAATATAGACCCTTTGAGTGTATTTTACGAAGATAATCAATTATTATACGGAGGTTATACAACAACTACCGACACAGATCCTGATAATCCTGCAGCAACTATTGAAATAAAATCATCAAAATATAATTGGAGGTATCCATTTGGAGGTTCTTATAAAGATGATAATGGAGATGTTTCATGGGTTACTATAGTAAAAGGAGAAGATAATAGTTATACACCTGCTTTAAGAGTTCTTGAATCAGGTGAGTCATCTATTCCAACTAAAGATGATCCTACAAACGATGATCCTAATGTAAGATTAGTAGAACCTCAATATTTAAACAATGTTGCAGACTTTCTTGCAATGTGGCAATCAAGTTGGGCAAAAGCATTGTTGCCTTACCATCCAGAATATCAGTATTATGTATATAATTTAGCAATATGCAAAAATGTAGATAATAATGGCGTTAACTCAGATGGTTTTGATGAAAAACTAAGATATTTAGAATATTACGATACTGAAACTAAAACTATAGTTGATACTAACAATGCTATTTTTCCATCAGGAATATTAGCAAATATAATAACCACATTAGGTACTGTTGATCCATTTTATAATCGCAATGAAAATTCGCCTGAGTTTAATTTGCAAAAAAGCATTATGAAAGAAGCTATCGAATTAAATTATGATGGCCTAACTTTTAAAAATACGCAAGGTGCAGCAATAAAAATGAATATGCTGCAAACAGCTTATTACTTTGCAGTACTTTCAAACGGTATTGCTTCTCCTGCAGATTATCAAGCTGTTTTAAGTCAGAGTAATGGTACATTACTAAATACGATTAATAATCTTGACCCTTATTTAAAACAAAAAATATGGTCAAATTTTAAGAGTTATTATATCGGTCTGAAAGAGAAAACCAGTACTGTTTTTGGACATATATATGCGAATAAAAAATTAGCTAATAACGATTGTATAGGAAATGCACAAAGCACTGACTCATATGCCAGCTTATTTAAAAAATACAACCAAACGATTTCTAAAAACGCTGATGAGGTTACTAAATTAATTGCGATTTCATTAGCTACCCAACCTCAAATTCCAGGTGGAGCGACTGGAATACAAGCAATTTGTTCTGATGAAACAGCCCCTTTTTACAAAAATAAAGAGAGACGTTTTGTTGCTGCCGACTATGGCTATGATGCCTCTTTAGAAGATGCCGAAATAATGGCTGAAGCAAATGCCAAAGCAAAAGCCAATCTATTTTTAGAAACCGGAAAATGCCCGTTGGCATTAGATATGGAAACTTTTCTGAAAGGTTTAGTTGATCGTAATATTCAGCCTAATGGTGTGTTGTTAAATACTCCTGCATCTAGTATGCCGTATTTAACGACAGGTATATTTAATGCACAAATAAATCCAGAGTTTAACTTAAGTAATTCGTCAGTATCTCCGAGAATAATAGGAAAAGTTGATGGAAATAATAATCTCAATATTGGTTTTTATCTAACTCCTAATGCTAGCGATAATATTGCAACACCAATTACTTTAAAATTTGTAGACTTAAGCACTCATAAAAATCCTTGTGATTCAGGAGCGAATTCTCCTGAATGGAAAGACATAGCAGGGTTTAAAAACTTTTATTATAAATCGTATAACCCTACTGATAAAACTTACACATTTAGGATTTTAGCTACTATAGTACGTTCAGGAAATCCTTGTACAACTCCAGAAGAGATAATAGTAGAAGGTACAACTAAGGTTGCTGTAGGTGAATGTCATTTTACAGGTGGTGTAGGTGTTGGCGAAACAATTACATTTGATAATTCTCAGTGTGACAAAAAAGAACTTTTTGGGACTGCATTAAGAGATTTAATACTGTATTTTCAAGAAAATAATACCGTAACAACCAATCAGGATATTACAAATATGCCAGTATTTACTACAGGCTATTTAAAAACTTATTTCGGAATTAAACCCGGAGATCTAGTAAAGTGGAACTATGACGGAGCTACTGATGGCAGAATTTTTTCAATAACTGTTAATGATGTGATTCGCATAAAAATGTCTGCGGGAAGTGCTAGAACTAGTATCGGAACCATTACCGACCTTTTCATACCATCTTCAAATATTGGAAATAAAATTACAGTAAAAGTACAAAAGAGCACAGGTCCTGAAATAACATCATGGACTATTGAAACCAGAACAAAGAAACCATTATATTTTGCTTGTTGTGCACCTTGTGGCGAATGGGATTACGATGGTGACGGGTATGGTGATAAATGTGGAGATCCTAATAATGTTGTAAGTGCTTGTAAGTTACCAGATACTGTGGAGAAGAATTATGAGGAAAATTTAAAAGATGCATTTAATGTTGGATTACTTAATAACTCTAGCAGTATTATTGTAGATTCTTTCTTAACGCCCACAATTAATCATTTTATTACAGAATCAAAATTAATTGAACATTTTCAGGCCTTTAAAAATTATAGTTATAATCGTCAATACTATCCGCAAGTGCCTACTGTAAGTCCAGTAGAATTGAAGTTTTTTTCATTTGGTACTAGAGGTAATGGGCAAAATACTATAGCAAGTCTTTCTTTTAAGGATGGTCAACGCCAAGATGAAGCAAGAATTGATTTAGTAATACCTAATTATGCTTCACAAATTAAACAAATCGATGCTATTGATATTACTGATGCTAATCATGCTCGTGTAATAATCACTGATTTTAATAATGTAAAAACGATTGTTCAGAATGTGCTAATTGTATATGCTGTTTACCCTATCTTTTTTAACGATTCTCCGTCATTTTGCCAGTTCATGTCTAACGATTATTATATTAAAACTAATGGTTGTTCAGTAGATCCAAATAGAGAGACTATTTTTGAAGATAATATTTTAGACGTTTTAAATGATTGTATTGAAAAATTAAGCAACAACATACCAATTTATAATATTACGCTTCCTGTTGGAAGTAATTCTAAAATTAAAACCCTTATTGATGAATCAAACTTAGAAGGTGGATTTCTATATGCAAGAAAAGTTTTCGAATCTAGTAATGTTTTTCCAGTTGTAATGACACATTATAAATTTGATATGTATGGTAACGATTTTAATATTGGACTAGGAGATGAGTTTGGGGATAATGGGAATACCATTAGATTGGAGAATTTTAATCCAAGTTCAATAGGTAAAATAAAGAGCATTGATATAATAAATAGTACAAGTGTTAACTTGACGCTTATTGATAATCAAGTAGTTAATTTAAAAACGGATATTTACACTAGAAGAGGAACTATACCTTCACAACATGGAGGTCCTTTCTTATGTTACGTTTTAACGAGTGAACGGACCAATCTTAAAAGTAGAATTTTAGCCTCAAAATCTGCAACAACATTTTTAGTTGGTTCACCTACTTGTAAAGACATTTGTATTCCTCAAACTGTGGCACCAGTAGTGTGTGGAGATAAATGGAATGAGTTTAAGACCACTTTAGAAACAAAAATACCAGATTATATTATTCCTGTAAAATTATCTGATAACGGAAGTTTTTTCTGTGAGGCTAACTATGCCTATATAAGTTCTGACTATTTAAATTATTTAGAAAAGTTTAAAGTTGTAACGGTAAAAAGCCCTTTTTTCTTGACTATTTCTGAATTTGGAGGTACTAAATTAAAATATGGTAACATCGCTACACCTGGTGCAATTAATGCATATCACAGTTATATTCAGGCGCAAAATCCTGCTGTTTCTGGAGAATCTAAAACCTGGATTGAATTTGCTAACGAATACGTGGTTAATAGTAGCTGTCCTCCTGCAACCATGGCTCCATCATTCAGTTTAGAATCTGGTGTAAACCCAACAGATAAGACACCTTGTGAAATTTATAAAAAATCGATCAACGATAGTAATATCCAGCAAATATCAGAGTCTTTTTATGCTGATAAAAAAGAAGAATTTAAACAAAACTATCTTAAAAAGGCTTTAGAAGGTATAACTGAAACTTTAACACAAAAATCTTTTGATAAAGAATATCAATATACATTATATTATTATGACCAGGCTGGTAACCTGGTTCAGACTGTTCCTCCTCAAGGTATAGATAGATTATCATCAATTGATGATGCTACTATTAATAGTGTTAGAAACACACTACCTGAAAATGAGTTAAATAGCATTAATGCTGCAAAAGTTGCTCCTGAGCATCAATTAAAAACGCAATATCGTTATAATTCATTAAACCAATTAGTATGGCAACATACTCCAGATGGTAAGGAAACTCGTTTTGCTTATGATGAATTAGGCAGAATTGTAGCTAGTCAGAATGCTAATCAAAGTTCAAAATCCCTCTTTAGCTACACACGTTATGATGGACTTGGACGAATTACTGAAGCTGGACAATTTAAAACCAAAACAGGACTTTCTCTGAGCATTAATGATAATGGACGATTAGAAAATGCGGCGCATGATTTGGTTTCTGTAGATGCTGTAGAAAAAACTATAAATTATCCGTATAATATAACAGACGCTTCTGAACAAGTAACTAAGACAATTTATGACAATCCAGTAAAGGGTACTCAAAGTTGGTTCACTTCATACGGATTATATAATAGTCATAAAAGAGTAACCGCTGTTTTATACTTTGATACATTTACGAGCCAATCTGCTGTGGCAAGCTATGCAAATGGTATTTTTTATGACTATGATGTACACGGAAATGTAAAAGAATTGGTTCATCATATCAATAATAGTCCAGGATTAACAAAATTAGAAAACACTACAAAAAAAGTGGTGTATGATTATGATTTAATAAGCGGAAACGTAAATAAAGTAACCTATCAGCCTAATAATCCTAAAGATCAATTTATACATCGTTATGAATACGATGCTGATAATAGAATTCAACAAGTTTATACCAGTAAAGACAATATTATCTGGGAAAAAGAAGCAAATTATTTATACTATGATCACGGACCATTGGCACGTGTAGAAATCGGAGACAAACAAGTTCAGGGACTCGATTATATCTATACTCTGCAAGGTTGGTTAAAAGGTGTAAACTCAGAAAAAATTGGAACTGATAATGATGCCGGAAAAGATGGTTTAAGTGTAGCACAAGATGCCTTTGGTTTTGCTTTAAATTATTACAATGGCGATTATAAATCTCGTTTTGCTAATAACGATAATCGTATTTTTAGCTTAAGTAAAGATCTTAATCTGGAAAAACTAAACAATAGTTTGTACAACGGTAATATTAAGGAAATGGTCACTTCATTAACAGACCAAAATCAAAAGATTCTTGCTACCCAGTACAATTATTATGAATATGATCAGCTAAACAGAATTGTAGATATGACTTCTAAGTCGGTTCTTGGAAATACAGTGGCTGATAGTTATGCTTCTAATTATAGTTATTATAAAAATGGAAATTTAAAAACACTTTTCAATTCAGCCCCTAAAAATGGTGTTATTACCGAGATGGATAAGTTAACTTATAACTATAATTCAGGTACAAACCAATTAAGACGTGTTCAGGATGCTATTGCGAATAATGTATTTACAAATGGAGCTCCAGATGACACTTCGCTTGATATTGATAATCAAACTGCCGAAGAAAATTACGAATATGACGATATTGGTCAGTTAACAAAAGACAAACAAGAAGGTATAGATATAGACTGGCGTGTTGATGGTAAAGTTAAATCGGTTACTAAAAATAACGGAACAGTTATTAGTTTTGAATATGATGGTTTAGGAAACCGAATTGCCAAAACGGTAACTACAAGCACTAAAACTACTACCACATATTACCAGCGCGATGCTCAGGGTAATGTTTTGAGTACGTATGAAATGATTAAACAAGGAAATCAAGTATCATACTATCTGGTTGAACAGGAAATTTACGGAAGTAGCCGACTAGGTGTTCAAAAACATAGAACACTTATTAGTGCTGATGTTTTGCCCCAACAGCTAAAAAGGGCTGCGCTTAATAATAAGCGCGTAGCTACTGTTGAACCTGAAATGGCCATGATGTCGGCCTCAGCAGCAGCGGTAAGTACTGAATCTGGTTTAGATTTTATTGCACCAGCAAATAATGCAGTTTGGTTAGAAACAGCTGAGAATTCTATAAATTTATTTGTTAATGCAAGTCAAATAACAAAGGCAATAACGTTAAATGCGCGTTTAAAAATTGATCCAAATAACAAGGATGGAGTTACAAATCTAGTTGCCGCTTTACATGGAACATCTAGAGAAGGTGATTCATGGCCAGGCGATCGTTCGTATGCTTATTTGAGTTCTGCATTTTTATCTGTCAAAAAAGTAGGAACTGGATATGTACCAGTAGTGTCTTTAGTAAAATACAAGAGAGATCATAACCACTATTATATTTGGAAAAGACTTAAGAAGAGAGACCGATTTGCTTTTAGAAACAATAAATATATTGCAGAATATAATATCGTTTCTCCTCCTATTCCTGAAAACGAATGGGATATTAAGGCGGAAATTACACAAGCTTCAGGAGATAACTACAATGTAACTATAACCGTAAATGGAAATGTATACAAAGCAGTCAAGACTACGAGTACCGAATATAATGGAGCGGAAGATAAAGGTAACGACAGAGGGTCTGAAGAGCTTAATATTGTACTTCCTAAAAACACTTTGGGAGCAACAAGTATAAGATACCGTCCAGGTAACCATTCTACGGCAACTACGTCTTATCCAGCGCTATTGTCCGAAATGTGTGATTTTAGCTATTCTGTTAATAACGGACAAGCATTAGAGGATCTAAAGGTTAATGAATACAGTTTTGACGAAGGAGGAGATTTTGCAGGATCACCTACAGGGCCATTTATGACCTTAAATGTAGGGCATGCTGAAACCTACTGTGGTTCTAAAGACGGTGATAAAGACGGTGATGGTGTAATAGATATAGAAGATAATTGCCCAAATGTATTTAACCCAAAACAAGAAGATGAAGATAAGGACGGAGTGGGTGATGTATGTGATAATTGTCGCATAATACCAAATGGTAAAGATCAGGAAGCCATTGCTAATGTAGGGAACCAATTAGACTCTGATGGAGACGGTATTGGAGACGCATGTGATAATTGCAAATATATGGCTAACTTTGATCAGGCCGATAATGATGTTGACGAAAACGGAATCACGAAACGTGATGGTATTGGTGATGCTTGCGACAATTGTAGAACCATTTACAATCCTAACCAAGAAGATGCAAACCATAATGGTATCGGGGATGTTTGCGAAGGATTAGCACAAGGAAAAGGTTCAGATGCTATTGCAACTAAACCAGAATCTGCTTATCGATTTGTGGGAGACAAACAATATGAGTTATCGAACCATTTAGGTAACGTTCTTTCGGTAATTTCAGATCGTTCTCTTATCGGAGTTGGTAATGGGGCAAGTCAAGAGATACTTAATCAATATGATTTTACAGGCTGGGAAAATATCAATATAGATAAAAATTGGGCTCCAGTTGGTGGTGCAGGAATTACGACAAATACAAATAAACTTGTAATGTCTGTAGATTATCGTTCTGATGGAGTGTCATATGTTATCCTTACTACGGCGGGTAAAAAATATACGGTAAGCTATGATTTGGAGCTATTATCCTCTCCAGAAATTAAAGCCAGAGTATATGGTTTTCCTGATGAAATCTATCAAAAAATAGATAAAACTTCAGGGAGACAAAGCGTAACTTTTACTGCAACAACTAGTGTAAGTAGAATAGAATGGGTACGAACCAGAGATAAAGATGGTATCAAGGATATGTTTAGTCTAGATAATGTTACAATATCTACAGAACCTACAGAAAATCCGATTACTTATACTACTTTTAGGCCAGATGTTCTTAGTTATTCTGATTACTATCCTTTCGGACAGTTAGTACCTACCAGACATGGATTTAGTGACTCATACAGATATGGCTTCCAAGGTCAGGAAATGGACAATGAAATCAAAGGCGAAGGAAATTCGATAAATTACACATTTAGGATGCATGACCCTAGGATTGGTAGGTTCTTTGCTACTGACCCGTTGACATCTAAGTATCCTTGGTTGTCTCCTTACCAGTTTAGTGGTAATAGAGTCATGGATGCTGTTGAACTTGAAGGTTTAGAATCAGCATATCTTTCAGTACAAGGAATTCCTGACAACGAACGAAATGCAGTCTTAAAAGGTCAAGAAACGGCTCATAAAAAAGGTGGAGTAGCTGCAATTGCTACTGCTGCAGCAGTATTAGATGCCGTTTATACCAGAGGTTTTTTCATGAAAACTTTATCAGCGGCAGGATTACTTGAGTCAATGAATGAAACTGAACGAGGACATGAGGCTCAGGCAAATGGAAACTTTGCGGAAGCTCGTCAAAGATATGCTAATGCAGGAGAAGCTAGTAAAATGGCTATCTTTGAAGGAGTTGGGGTTTTAGCAGGAAAAGGGATTGCTAAAATTTATAATTTTACTAAAAATTCGGTAGATGCTTCTACAAAATTAGCTGCTATAAGAGAAGCATTTAAGATTGGAAAAGGTAGAAATATTGCTTGGGCGGAAATAAAATTAGGACAAGGGTCAGTGGAAGAAATTATAGGACACTCTGGACAACACTCTGCAAAAGGAACTGCTGGAATTCCTAGTATTTCGAGAAATTATGAAACAAATGTCTTTAATAATAATTCATTTGATGCCGAAATAAAAATATTAGAAGAATTTAGCCTGAAATATAAAAATAATCCAATGGTCAAAGGAGAAATTAAAATCTTTTCCGAACTAGAATATTGTGATTCTTGTCGGGATGCTATTTTTACTCAGTTTAGTAAAAAATTTCCTAATATAAAAATAAAAACTGGGGCTGATGGTATTAAATAAAAAAATATGTATATGGATAGTATAATAAAAAGAATTGAAGAACTTGGCTACAAAATTGAAGGGCTTGACAATGAAAAGATAAAAGCGATTGAAAATTACTATAAAGTCTCTTTACCTCTTGAATATAAATTATTTTTAGAGAAAATGGGAAAAACAGGAGATAAGTTCTTAAGAGGAGAACATTGTTTCTATGATAGAATCTTTGAATTGAGAGAATATGCGAATGAGTTACTAGAAGATGATAATAGTGAATTCAAATTGAAAAAAGAACACTTTGTATTTTATTCTCATCAAGGCTATATTTTTGCTTTTTTTGACACTTCATTAGAAGAAAATCCTCCAATATATTATTACTTTGAGGGAGATTTGGAACCAAAAATAAAATACGATTCATTATCAAGTTTTTTAGAAGAGCAATTAGAAAATCATATTTTATATTTAAAAAAAGGAAATAAAAATGGGTAATGTATCTCACTGGCGCTCGTTTGTCCCCTAAGCTGGCGCGAGCATCTTGCTCGTGAATGCAAAGAGAATCGACAAAACAAATGAATAAAAACAGAAAACCTTGCACCCCTGCTGGCGCGAGCGTCCCGCTCGTGAACGCAAAGAGAATCGATAAAGAATAGAAAATCAAACCTCGTCAGTAATGGCGAGGTTTTTTTCCAGCTCCTCTAAGAGTTCTTATTAATAAATAAATTTGTCGTATGTGCTGTGCGAATGTCTCCTGACTTCGCATCCACAACGATGAGAAACCCTATGACACAATTTTAAATCTTTCTATCTAAAATAGCATAAATATCGAAAAAGATTTATACTATTTTAATTTCAACAGCTGGAACAGAATCCATCAAAATTATAAAATACCACATTAATAAAAATGATTAACGCTTTTACAATAAAACAATCTTGGATTCTTACGATATTCATGATGATTTGCTCTATTACTTTATTTGCTCAGGACTGTCCACCTATTATTGGCGAAATAAAAATCATTCCTTCAATTCCTCCGGGATGTCTAGCTAATGTTATTGCAACACCAGCTTCGCAAGCTATTTCTATGGGACAAACAACATCGATTAATTTAACTAGTACAACCGCTGGTACCACATTTAGTTGGACAGTTATACAAACGAATCTAACTGGTGCAACAATAGGAACAGGAAATAGTATAAACCAAACATTAGTAAATACTGGAGCTACATCTGGTATTGCAATTTATACAATAACCCCACAATTAGGTACTTGTTTAGGGACACCTATTAAGCTTACTATAAATGTAGAAAACTATAAAAATACAGCCAAAAGCGGTTCATTTACCAGAGATAATTGTGGAGCAGGAGGAGCAGGATCTGCAGTAATTTATACTATAGCAGCCAATACGTATACCTCTACAACATCACAAGCTGATGCAGACGCTCAAGCACAAACAGCTGTAAACAATGGAGGTCAGACATTTGCTAATGCCAACGGAACTTGTTCATATTCTTTCGGAAATGTTGCCAAAAGCGGTTCATTTACCAGAGATAATTGTGGAGCGGGAGGTACAGGATCTACAGTAACTTATGCTATAGCAGCCAATACATATACCTCTACAACATCACAAGCTGATGCGGATGCTCAAGCAGAAACTGCTGTAAACAATGGAGGTCAGGATTATGCAAATACCAACGGAACTTGTTCTTATTCTTTCGGAAATGTTGCCAAAAGCGGTTCATTTACCAGAGATAATTGTGGAGCGGGAGGAACAGGATCTGCAGTAACTTATACTATAGCAGCCAATACATATACCTCTATATCATCACAAGCTGATGCAGACGCTCAAGCACAAACCGCTGTAAATAATGGCGGACAGGCTTATGCAAATGCTAACGGAACTTGTTCTTATTCTTTCGGAAATGTTGCCCAAAGCGGTTCGTTTACCAGAAACAATTGTGGAGCAGGAGGTACAGGATCTACAGTAATTTATACCGTACCTGCTAATACGTATTCTTCTACATTTTCACAAGCAGATGCAGATACGCAAGCACAAAATGCAGTAAATATTAATGGGCAGGCATATGCAAATACTAATGGAACTTGTACAGCAATAACATATACATTTGGGTATACTCCTAGTTTACTTCAAACAAATCTTAAACAGAGTACAGTAACTTATATTGATAGTTATGGTAATAGGCAAACCATCACATTAACTAGGAGACCAAACGGGGGGTATAATCCTTGCACTCGAATATATGCTAGAAGAATTATTAGTGTTTATGATGCTAGAACATGTACACTGCCTAACTAATGGAATATCATTCAAAATTAAGAATAAACGCTTGATAATCAGTTGGAATAAATATGATAAATGCTTTTATAATAAAATAAATTAGCTATTCTCCGAAGAGATTATTTAAAGACCAAACTTGTCATATGTGCTGACGAATGTCTTTTTACTTCGCATCCACTACAATTAGTCATAAACATATTTTAACAACAAAAGCAACCCATCTACAGGTTGCTTTTGTTGTTATTAAGGATAAGTAAAAACAAAATTATAAAATTAATATCTATGAGTCTTGTTTGTTTTCTTGTTGGTAGAGATAGTTTATACTACATTTATAGAGTATATACTCAAGTTTATTTTGTATAGTGTTCTATTAAATTAGAAAGCAAAAAGAAAGTTGTTTCACTCAAAATAAAATACATTCCGACATTTCATGATTGGGATTATGCGATACAATCGTGATTTTCTAGTAATATTTTAAGTTTTAATTTATGTTACTATGAGTTAAAAATATTTTGGGAGTTATAGTCAGTAACTTAAAATAAAAACCATTGTTTACTAGTAATCCATATTACTCAAAATAAGATTCTATTTTTCTGCGCAAAATAATTGCGTACTAACTTTTGAATCTTTGTTTAAATAAAAGAAGAAATGAATACAGTACTTTTAAAAGAGATGATATCCAAAAATTATATTAGAGTAAACAAACACCCTAATTATGATTTATATATTTATAATTATACGCAAAGTGCTCAATTTGAAAGAATATGGAATGAGATTACATTAAGTTGTAGAGGATTGATCCTGGATGAAAACTTTGAAGTTGTTGCAAGACCATTTCCTAAGTTTTTTAATTTAGGAGAAATGGAAAATCAAGAAATCCCTAATACAACTTTTGAAGTGTATGATAAAGCGGATGGTTCGATGGGGATTTTATATTGGATTGATGATGTGCCTTTTATAGCGAGTAGAGGTTCATTTGCAAGCGATCAATCCGATAAAGCAAACGAAATGTTGCATGGGAAATATAAAGATTCGTGGACATTATTGGATAAAAACAAAACTTATTTATTTGAGATTATTTATCCCGAAAACCGAATTGTTTTAGATTATGGCGCTTCCGAAGAATTGGTTTTACTAGCAATTATCGATACACAGTCTGGAGACGAATTTCCGCTGGAAGATATTGGATTTCCTATAATTGAAAGATATGAGGGAATCAAAGATATTCAGACTTTAAAAGAAATGGATATCGCTAACAAAGAAGGATTTATTATTAAATATTCGAATAACTTTAGATTAAAAATTAAATTTGAAGAATACCTTCGTTTGCACCGAATCCTTACGCAGGTTTCTAATTTGAACATTTGGGAATATTTAAAAACTAACCAATCTATAGAAGAAGTTTTAGAACGAGTTCCTGATGAATTCTTTGATTGGGTGAAAGAAACTAAAGCCGATTTAGAGAATCAATATGCAGTAATCGAAAATCAATGTAAGAAAGATTTTAAAGTATTCGAAACGGTAAAGGAAACAGCCTTGTATTTCCAGACATGTAAACATCAGGGAGTATTATTTGCAATGCTTAAAAACAGAGATTATTCAGAAATAATTTGGAGAATGATTAAGCCAACATTCGAAAAACCATTTAATAAAGGAGAAAAATAAAATGAGAAAAGTAATTTTAATGAAAGGATTGCCAGGAAGTGGAAAATCGACTTTGGCAAAAAAGATAATCTCAGAAAATCCAGAAACATACAAAAGAATCAATAGAGACGATTTACGAGCAATGTTCGATAACGGAACAACGAGCCAAAATAATGAGAAGTTTGTAAAAAAAGTTCGTGACTTATTAATCGTAAAATGCTTGGAAGAAGGAAAAAGTGTTGTGGTAGATGATACTAATTTATCAGAGACCAATTTGAGACGAGTTACACAATTGGTTCAGGAATACAATGCAAAATTTAACGAAAAGGTAATTGTTGAGGTTCTCGAAGTAAATACAGATGTTGCGGTTTGTATTGAGAGAGATGCTTTAAGAGAAAAACCAGTTGGTGAAAAAGTGATTAAGAAAATGCACCGACAATTTTTTAAAAATTCACCAGAATACACAATCCAAAATCCAGAATTACCAAAAGCAATTATCTGTGATCTAGATGGAACTTTGGCATTGATGAACGGGAGAAATCCTTTTGATGCAAGTAAGTGTGATCAGGATTTATTAAATGAACCAGTTGCAAACGTGTTGAGGAATTATAAGAAACTGGGTTATAAAATATTGTTGGTTTCAGGAAGAGAAGATAGATACAAAGAACCGACGTTGCGTTTCCTTGAAAAATATGCAATAGAATTCGATGATTTAATCATGCGAAAAAGTCAGGATAGCCGAAAAGATTCTATCATAAAAACCGAAATCTATAATGATTTTATCAAAGATAAATACTTTGTAGAGTTTGCTCTCGATGATAGAAATCAAGTAGTAGATACCTGGAGAAACGACCTGAAATTACCATGCTTCCAGGTATATTATGGGGATTTTTAAAGGTGCAAAGGTTCAAAGATGCAAAGGGGTAGAGGTTTCGCTCTGTCGATAAATGATAATCCAAAAGGTTCAAGTTCTTCCTGTGTAGCTGTGTAGAGACGCACAGCAGTGCGTCTAACGCAACATGAGATACAAAGCGAAACAAATAAATTTTGTAGCAAAATAAATAAAAAACAATCAACAGACGGAGGTTCAAATCCTTCCTGCGCAGCTAATAAGTCGCGGTAGTTTAGTATGGGAAAATAGTTGGTTTTTTAAAGGTTCAAAGGTTCAGAGTTACCAAGGTTCAAAGGTTAAAAACTTAGCGTCTACGCGACAAAAAATAAAAAACAATAAAAAAATATAAAGACTCAAAGAGAGAAAACCTTTGTACCTCTGAACCTTTGAGCCTTTACAACTTAAAAAAAAATGAATACATATATAGATATCGGAATTAATTTAACCAATAAACAATTCCATAATGACATAGACGATGTCGTACAAAATGCATTAGATGCCGATGTATCGCAAATGATACTTACGGGTACAAGCGTAAAAAATAGCGAAGCTTCGGCTGAAATAGCAAAAGAATATCCAGGAGTATTATACGGAACAGCAGGAATTCACCCACATGATGCGAAGAGTTTTGATGCACAAAGCATTTCAAGGCTAAGAAATTTATTAAAGCAGAAACATGTAGTTTCGGTAGGCGAGTGCGGACTCGATTTTGACCGTGATTTTTCGCCAAGAAATGTACAGGAATTATGCTATAAAGCCCAATTAGAATTGGCAATCGAAGTTCAGAAACCTTTGTTTTTACATGAGAGAGCAGCTTTTACTCGATTTATGGGTATTACAAATGAGTATTTACCACAATTACCAAAAGCAGTGGTACATTGTTTTACAGGGAGTTTGCAAGAAGCCAAAACCTATCTCGATAACGGATTGTATCTTGGTTTTACAGGAGCAATATCAGACAGTAAACGTTTTAATCATTTAAAAGAAGTGATACAATACGTTCCGCTGGATAGAATGATGATAGAAACCGATGCGCCATTTATGCTGCCAAAAAACACGCCTGCTTCTCTCTTGAAAAAATACCACGAACGCCGATGCGAACCTGCTTTTCTTCCTTTTGTTGCAGCAACAGTTGCACAGTTTAAAGGAATTTCGGGAATTATAGTTGCAGAAGAAACTACTAAGAATGCTAAAAGCTTTTTTGGAATTTAGAATTGAAATTTAATTTATTTTAACCACAAA
>NZ_NCWQ01000099.1:0-23112 GCF_002156885.1 Flavobacterium sp. AJR
CTCTTTTTGTAATTAGATCATGATTTTTTTGAATTAAATAAAAAAAAAGATAGCTTTTAGACTATTGTGTGGACGGAAATATTATAAATAAATTTTGAACACGAATTTCACGAATTTGCACAAATTTTAATGGATAATTTAGTTTGTGAAATTAATTCCACAAACTAATTCGTGTCAATTCGTGAAATTCGTGTTTACTTCTTGTAGTTATGTCCAGACGGTATCACTTTAGATTATCTTTTAGATTGGGTTTTCATCTGTTTATTCTTCTGGAAATAGATGTATTTATTAAATTCTTATGTATTCCAAACACCAGTTTTGGATGTTAACTGTGCGTATGTAGTAAAATCTTTTGGTTTTCTGCCAAGGACTCTTTCTATATCATTGGTGATATGTGAATTTCTTCCGTCGAGTACTTGCTCAAAAAGATAATTTACTAACCAAATATAATCTTCGGGTAATTGATATTCTTGTAGCATTTGATCGTATTGTTCTAAAGTCAAAGCTTGAAAAGTAATGTTTCTGTTTGTTGCTCTGGCAATTTCAGCGACAGCCTGCCCAAATGTTAGTAGTTGTGGACCTGTAAGTTCATAGGTTTGTCCGTTGTGAATATCATACAAAAGTGATTCGACTACTACATCGGCAATGTCATCTGCATCTGTAAATGGTTCTAGTGCTTCGGCTCTGGGTAGAGCTACAATACCGGCAAGTATTGGATCCAGAAAAAAGCTTTCGCTAAAGTTTTGATTAAACCAACTTGCTCTTATAATTGTCCAATGTTTGGCAGTCGCTTTTACAATTTCTTCACAAATTTGAGCTTCTTTTTCGCCTCTGCCAGATAATAAAACCATTTTTTGTACACCGTTTTGTGTAGCAAATTTGGTAAATCTCCTGATTGTATCTTCTGCCGAGGGAATGGCTAAATCTGGTTGAAAAGTAATATAAACTGAATCGATGTCTTTAATAACATCTGCCCATGATTCGGGATTTTCCCAATCGAAGGGAATTTTTTCATTTCGTGAACCTAGGCGAGTTTCTACGTTAGTTATCTTTTTTAATCTTTCGACTACTCTGCGACCTGTTTTTCCTGTTGCACCAAGTATTAAAATTTTCTTTGTGTCCATATCAATATTTTTTTAAGTGAATACTGATACAAAGGTGTTTGTATTATAACTAAATCATTTGTCTTAAAAGAACTAAGATTTGTTTGAAAAGAATTGTTGGTTTATTTTAATTCCTTAAAAACATTCCCCATGATTTTTAACCCTTCAATAAGTTCTCCTTTATTTAAAGAACCATAACCAAGTCTGATGAAATTAGAAGGTTGATTATCTAAATAAAAACTATTAGGAGGTACAATTTGAACTCCTTTTTGCTCTAATAGGGCAATATATTGGATGAGGTTTATTGGGGCATTAAATTTTATCCAAAAAGCTAATCCTCCTGCAGGTTTATGAAAGCTAATTGCATCTCCAAAATTTTCATGTAAGCAGGATTCCATTATGTCACGTCTTTCTTTGTAAATCGCTACAACTTTACGAGAATGCCTTTTGATAGTTCCATCTTCCATTAATTCGGCTATGGCATGTTCTAAGATGGTATCTCCTTGACGGTCTATTTGTACACGGAGGTTTACCAAAGAATCCATAAAAGCTGCTGGTCCTGTTACGTAACCTACACGTATAGCTGGTGCTAAGAGTTTGCTTAACGAACTGATGTAAATAACATTATCTGATTTTTCATTACTTGCCAATGCTAGATTATTTCCTATTCCAAAATGGTATTCGTGGTCATAATCATCTTCGATTATAGCAAAATTATATTTTAAGGAAAGTTCGAGTAATTGTATTCTTCGTCCCGCTTTCATAGTAATCGTAGTGGGGAATTGATGATGTGGCGTAACGTATACTGCTTTGATTTTTGTCTTGCGACATAACTCTTCAAGAGCTTTAACATTGATTCCATCTTTGTCTATTTCGACTGTTTTTATAATAGCTCCTGTTTCGCGAAATATCTTTTGTACGGCATAATATCCGGGATTTTCGACCACCACTGTATCGCCAGATTTAATAAGAACTTTGGTAACAAGATATATTGCCATCTGGCTTCCACGGGTTATACAAATGTTATCAGGATTTACATTAAGTCCTCTATCACGAGAAAGCATTACGGAGAGCATTTCCCGGAGTTTGTAATCTCCTTTTTCGCTGCTATAACCTAGTAATCCCCATTTTCCTTTGCGTTGAAAGATACGTTTGTATGCTCTCGATAACTCGTTGAGTGGTACAAGTCGTGTATCTGGCCCTCCTTCATTAAAAACAATTCGGCTTCCTTCCAGAGCATGGTCGGTAAGGTAAAAAGGGTTGTAATGGATATGTTCAAAAGTGCTCGTCTTTTTTGAAGGAGTGGTTTGGTGTTTCTTTATTAACGGTAGATTCTGGGATATATAGGTTCCGGATTTGTGTTTGCTCTCCAGCCATCCTTCTTCGATAAGTGCTTCGTAAGCAAAAACAACCGTTTTTCGGTTTACTCCAATATCTTCGGCCAGGACTCTGCTGCCAGGTAAAGGTGTTCCTCTTTCTAGTCTTCCTTTAATAATTTCTTTTCGGATTACTTCGCTTATTTGCTCTACTAAGGTTTGGTCAGAATTAAACGAAATATTAAAAATAGTCTTCCAGGTTCTTAGCATCGGTTCTTTGTGTTTATTAAAAAAAGGAATGGTGTTTTGGTTCAAAATTAGCCTTTTTATGCATATTGAGTAATTATATCTGGACCTATTTATTTGTAAAAACTGGATTAATTAAACACTCCTGTAATAAATGATATTTGCTCTTTTATAAATCATTAATAAAATTTTAAATTATGAAACACATTGAAATTGCTACGTTAGACCATTTGGATGAATTTGCAGAATTGTTTGACAGTTACCGTGTTTTTTATAGACAAGAATCGAATGTCGAAATAGGGAAGGCTTTCCTTAAAGATAGAATCAGTAACAATGAAACAACTACTTTTTTAATTAAAGCTGATGGGAAATTTGTAGGTTTTGCACAATTGTACCCTTTATATCATTATAAGGCATTACAACGACAATGGTTGTTAAGTGATTTATTTGTTACACCCGATTTTCGAGGCAGAGGTTTTTCTAAAGATTTAATCGATAGATGTAAGCAATTTTGTGATGAAACTGATGCTTGTGGTTTATTATTGGAAACCGAAAAGACAAATGAAATCGGAAATATTTTGTATCCTAAATGTGGTTTCGAATTAGACCAAGACCATAACTATTACAATTGGTGGAAGAACGCTTAATAAGCGTGTTGTATATAATATGTAAGCATAAAATGAGCTGTCTCTGAATAATTGGAGCAGCTCTTTTTGTATTTGTCTTATTTTAAGAACTTAAAATTTTCTTAAAAAAATAAAAATATCAATGTAACATAATGAGTTTAACCTCGTCATACTAAATAGATAAAGTGTTTATTATGAGTGCAAAAGAGATTAATACTAGCAGATTTGAAGATTTCAAGGTAAATGTGAGAATCAAACTTTCGGCTTTATGGGCTTCGGTTATGTTTTGTTATATCTATGGAGATTATTTTTCTCTTTATGTTCCTAACAAAATTCAGGGTTTTGTAAGTGGCGATAATATGCTTGATAATCCGATAAAATTGTTTGCCGCAACGATACTTATGGTAATTCCATCTTTGATGATTTTTTTGTCAATACTATTAAAACCTAAACTAGCCAGATTACTAAATATAATCTTCGGAATTATTTATACTGCAATTATGTTGTTAATTGCAGCAACTACACTTGCTCCGTGGTGGGCTTTTTATGTTTTTTTGGCTTTGGTAGAAAGCACTATTACCATATTGATTGTTTGGCAGGCGTATAAATGGCCTAGACTGGTATAATTTGCAGATTAGACCTAACAGGTTTTTATCCCGAAGCTTCGGGACTGTTAGGTCTTCTTAAATTAAATACCTACAAGGTCAAAAAAAAGACCTTGCAGGATAAAATGATAGCGATTAATTAAGACAAACCCGTTGGTGTAATTATTTTAACACATAGGGACATAGATTTTGTATTCTCAAAGAAGGCGTTTCACTTGTTTTAAAAGCACAGAGCTAGCTATGTGAAAGAAATGTATTTCTTTTTGTATTCTTTTTTACCTATAAAGCCTATGTTCCTATGTGTTAAATGAAATTTTTTATAAATAAAGAAATAATGGAAAATCAGATAGAAGTTTCGAATAAGAAGATGGCAAGAATTGCAGGTTTGTTATATCTCGTTGTTGTCTTAACTGGGATTATTAGCTTGGCTTATATTCCGTCAAAATTGATTGTTTGGGATAATGCTGCGACAACTTTTAATAACATTGTACATTCTCAATTCCTTTTCAGACTTGGGATTGTGAGTGGCTTAATATGTTATACTTTCTTTGTATTTCTTCCTCTTGCTTTATATCGATTACTCAAATCGGTTAATAAGGTTTATGCTCAAGCGATGGTTGTTTTAGCGGTTGTAAGTGTACCAATATCTTTTGTAAATATGCTTAATAAGTTTGCTGTACTCTCGCTGGTTAGTGATCCAAGTCTTCAGAAAGTGTATACAAATGAGCAATTACAAAATCAGGTTTTGTTTTATCTTAACCAATATGATTATGGGAATTTAATCGTTCATATTTTTTGGGGTTTGTGGTTGTTTCCTTTTGGTTATTTGGTTTATAAATCAGGATTTTTACCTAGAATTTTAGGTGTTTTTTTGATGTTGGGTTGCTTTAGTTATCTCATAAACTTTTTAGGTTTCTCTTTATTATCTAATTATGCTGAGCTCGGAATTTCTTCTATTGTAAGATTGCCGGCAAGTATTGGCGAAATAGGAACTTGTTTGTGGCTATTGATAATGGGAGCAAAGAATAAACCTGTAGTTAATTAATAAAAATGATTTTTGGTTAACGATTTTTGATTCTTTTTTTTTATGGGATCTTTTTTTTCCAGCCTAGTTGTAGAATATCTTTTACGAAAAAACGAAAAATACAGTTACATAGTTCCAACAGCAATTGAAAGTATTATTTTATTTTGTGTTGCTATTTTTGGAAAGTATTTAATTAGTGATAGTCCTGATTTTATAGCCTATACTTTACTTTTCGCAATGGGTTTACAGAATTCACTGGTAACAAAAATTTCTAATGCAACAGTTCGGACAACCCATTTAACAGGGCTTTTTACTGATCTTGGAATTGAATTATCCCAATTATTTTTTTATGGGGAATCAAGCTTTAGAAAAAAGTTATTTATTTCCATAAAATTGCGTGGCACTATTATCAGTTTCTTTTTTGTTGGTGGGATTGTTGGTGGGATTTTTTATTCTAATATTGGATTACATGTCTTGTTTATCGGAGTAGCAGCTTTGTTAGTAGGATTGATATATGACAGGGTCAGGTTTAATCTGGTGTTATTGAAGAGAAAGTATAGGCGAGTAGTGAATGTTTCATCAGATAATATGTAAAAACCTGCTTGGAGGATCTTATCGCATCTAAGAATTGTATTAGTGCTCCAGAAATTAACAAGCCAGTCTTTATTTTGTTCCTATGTTGAAGTACAAAATAGGAACAAAATAATATAAGATGACTAGAAACAAATTAGAGGAAATTTTATAATAGGTATATTAATAAATATATTTTTCTTTATTTGCCAGAATTAGAAATAATAACTTTTTGTGTGGTTTTTAAAGTGTCAACAGTCAATAATTCAACTATATATATTCCAGAACTTAACCCACTAGTCGAAAAATAATAATGCTGGTTGTTTCCGAGTATTTCCTTTGATAAAATTATTCTTCCTAACATATCATATACTATTACCGACTTAATGTCAACTTGGGTCGTATTGGAAATCATTAACTTCTGGTCTGTATTATTTTGATTAATGGTAAATATTGGCTTTGTTAAATCTTTTGTATTTAATTTTTTTTCGTCTATAAAAGTAATTTTAAACCTGTCGCTATATGTTCCTTTCGGAACTGCTACTTCGTACACATTATTTTTTATATCATGATAAGAATCATCCAAGGCGTCATGGATATAAATAGACTGAGAGAGATCAAAGTTTATTACCTCAGGAACATAGAATTTTATAGTGGTATTATTTGTGGCTTTTACTGCTAAAGGTATTTTTTTAGTTTCTTCAAAATTGACTCCTTGAATTACATAATTCTTATCTTCCAATAAAAAACTGACATCATTGGGAAGTGATGCATCCATATTTAGTGCATCAATTCCATAATCAACCCCATCTGTTGCTTCGGGTAAGAAAGCCAATGCCAGCTGTCTGGTAAATTGATTATTAAGTATTGCATTTAACTTAAAATAGGAGGTATTAGGTATAGACTCACTAATTTTTGAAGCTTTATTTTTAGCAGGACGCTCAAATTGAGTCAACGGATTCCCTTCTTTATAATACGCTCTATGCGAATTTTTTAAAGTAACTGTTCCTGTTATTCTACCATTTAAAATAAATCCTTGACCAATGGGTGAATATTTTCGTGCAATTACCAATCCTGAAGAGGTACCTGTTGTATTTAAAGAACCATCATCATTATACGAATTAAAAGTAGCTGGTACATACACTCCATTACTCCCCAAACTTATGGGTGAGTAACTCCCGTATCCTGCTCTATAATCGGCAATGAAATGAGAATTTACAGCTTTGTTTTGTTCCCAAAAGTAAGCAATTCCTGTTCCGGCAGTATTGTCAGTGTCCAAAAGAAAAGCATTAAGATGTAAAGCTGATGGATATGGATTTCCTGACAAGGTTGCATTATTAAGCCCTAAACTTACCGTAATATTACCATCATTTGGTCTGCCTCTAAAATCATATCGTTGTGCACCAATTCCTCCAGGATTGTTCTGAACACCATTGCTTTCGGCATCTAAATTATCGGTTCCGCCAGTACCTTTCATTGTAAATCCTTCCCCCGAAGCAATAGTACTGGCACCGCCGATGTAAATCCATTGAGAATAACTATTAGCATTAATTAATTTATAAATCCATCGTGCCGCTATCGAAAGCGGATTCGAAATTCCATCCTTAGTGGCTAGTGGCAATACTATAGCTACTTCAGCTGTCGTAGCCGATAAAGGTCTATTTAGCATTGTAATGCCAAAATTTCCATTTCCTGTAGCAGCAGTACTCCCAATAGGAGAACACCAATAATTATAATCAAAATTATCCGAAGTTCCTTCTTGATATACAGATACTATTCCTGTTCCACTATTTAGAGATGTACTAGTCGTTCCCTGAACTAATTGCGAACGGTTCCTTAAATAGAGAATAGAATTTGACTGCAAATTAATATCCTGCTTAACATAAAGCAATTCATTCTTTACATACATAGCTGTATTAGTTCCGAAATAAATTTGAGAAAAGGAGTTTAAGGAAAACAACAAGATTACTAGTAGTATTATTTTTTTCATAATCTTGTTTTTATGTTATTTATACAAACTTTCTCAACAACTTTTTCCTGTTTATCTTCTAGAATTAATAATGGTATTTGGGATGGTATTGGTATCTTTTTTTTCTTTCTAATAACATAAATAGCCAATAAAAGCCCCGAAATCATTAACAATGGTATACCATTATCTATAGGTAATTCTGGCTGCGGATCACCAGGTGCTGGAGGTGCTTGCGCAGAAACAACTGCATGTACTAAAAGTAATGTAGCAATTATAAAGAGTAATCTAATATTTATAGGTTCCATAAGTTTTATTTATTTTATGAACAGTTATATGTTCATCTTGGGATTAAATACACCAACACATTCAGAAATTACAAAAAGTAAATTCTGAGCTGCAAAATGGTTTTGGTAAAAAAAAACTTATATTATTTTATGGTCATGTTAAATGAACGAACCGTAACACTTTGTGTATTGGCATTATTACGTTTTATCCATAACTCTATAGAGTCTCCTGTATTGAGCATAACAGAACCTTGTATGGGAAATGATTGAACATAACCCGCATTAGTGTCAATAAAAGTCTCAGAAGATAGTTGAGGATCTGTTCCTCCTGCAGCGGGTATTCTAACAAAATAAAATACATATTCTGTATTTGTAGTACCTGTCGTACTATCAAAAGACAAAGCACAATTTATCTGGAATATCCTGCCTTTTTTGCCTGTATAAGCAATATTATTATTTGTAGTAGCAGTTGTTCTATAAAGATTAGTACTTAATCCAGCAGTAATATTTAGTTTAACACCTACATTCTGTGTCCCTATTAAAGTTGGCGCCTGGGTTGTACCAGCACGATTTAGATATACTGATCCTGTTGCTCCTGAATCACCTTCGGTAGGGATTCCTGTACACTTTACTGACCAATTATTATTAAAATTAAATCCTGTATAAGGTGCAGGACTATATCCGTTTACATATT
Organism: Flavobacterium sp. AJR; assembly: GCF_002156885.1. Lineage (NCBI taxonomy): Bacteria > Pseudomonadati > Bacteroidota > Flavobacteriia > Flavobacteriales > Flavobacteriaceae > Flavobacterium > Flavobacterium sp. AJR. Next base: position 8,438 of record NZ_NCWQ01000099.1, read on the forward strand.
TCCCAGTGGTTAGTGCACCTGTAAACACTACTGTTTCTACTACTGCATCACCTTGAATTACAGGATTAGTCGAAACATCAAATCCTATGCTGGCTCCAATAACTTCACTAAATCCTCCTTGTTTGGCTACTAAGCCGAAAGTACCTTGTAATTTTTCATAGGTACCTGCATTGTTACCAAACCATCCCGCATTACTAAGCAACAACTTACTAATGTCCTGATACACTATTCCTGCTCCATTACCGATATATTGAACAATACTAACAAAAACAAAGGCAAAATTTTGAAGTTTACCAACAATAGCAGAGCTTGTAACAATACAGTCTCTAATAATAATACTCTGTGTTAAAGTACCTGAACCAGTAATATTAAAAACATTTCCTCCAGTAGCTGTTAATGTCAGCACTCTTATAGACCCACCAGTGGTACCAGAAAAAAGATCTCCAGAAGCTTTAACAAGTTTATCTTCTGTAGAATCTTGTCCAATTATATAACAACCATTTAGTTCAATAGGTAAATCAACATTGATAGCGCCATTAATTTCATAAAGTGTAGTGGAATCCATAAGGTATTTTGTACCACCACCAGCAGTTTTTTCACTGGCCAAAACCGTAGCTAATACATCAGTTGATTTTATTAATTTATATTTTAAACGTCCCTGTTTGTCCCCACTTAACTGAATCCATACTAAGGTAGGCGTATCATAATAATAAAAATTTCCAACAGTTGTATCAAAAACCAATAAGCCATTGGCTGGAGATGCAATTGCAATTCTTTGAGTCGAAGTCATTCGTGGGGTAATCAGTCCCTGAGTAGTAGATTCGATATGTAGTATCGAAGAAGCATGAGGAGTAACTGTTCCAATTCCAATTTGAGCACTTGTCAGTTGCGTGACAAAAAATAAAAACAAGTAGATTTTTTTCATAAGTAGGTTTAGTTTAAAATATAGACTTGGGGTCTTTAGTAAACGTAACCTTTAATTAAGGAATTACTAGAATTAAATAACAATATTTGAAAATTATATATTATTTATTGCTTTTTATTAGAAATAATTTAATAAAATAAACAAAAACCTCCATGAATTTATTTGTTAGTTTCAACAGTGGGAGTCACTGCTAGCAACTGTATGAACCTCAATAAATTGAATCTAAAAAACTTTTTTTTAGTTTAAAATAGAATAGAAATAAATAAAAATTAATTGTAGTGTATATCTTAGGAAAATTTCAGATGATTTTTTTATAATGTATGAGTCCTAAATAATTACATGGTTTATGTGTTTTTATTAGGCTGCCATTTTAATCTGTTTTAATAAAACAGATGTGACCGAACCCTTATCTTAAATCATACCTATAATCTAAAGGTTTTTTTGCATTGCTAAAGTACTACAGTATTTTCAGGTTTTCTGAATCTACATTTGGCCCTGTAAAATAAATTATAACAAAAATCTTACGCTCACTCAGTATTATTTTGGCAAACATCTACTTCTTGCAATTGTAATGTTGAGTTGTCTCAGGCATCTCAGGTTATGCCAAAAATGGTATAAACCCAATGACAGTAACTACAATTACAAAAGCAAACAGGTTACTAATATGTCCGAATAAAATTTGCAGCTAATTTTTTTAAAAATAACTGAACCGTTATGATAATTATCATCCTTTTACCATCATAGCAAGCGCACATTTACATCAGAATAATGATTACTCCTCAGTAAATATGCTTGCAAGCTTTGCAGAATTTAGTAATAATCCTTTCAATAAAGTATTTAGAAATACTTATAACAATTTATTAAATAATTAGAAATTAATTTTATTATGAAAACTACAAGAAAAGAGCATGATTTTTTAGGTGAATTAGAAATCCCGAATCATTTATATTACGGTATACAGACTTTTAGAGCCGTAGAAAATTTTAATATTACTGGTATCTCAATTTCAAAAGAGCCTTTGTTTATTAAAGCCTTAGGATATGTAAAAAAAGCTGCTGCATTAGCAAATAAAGATTGTGGTGTTTTAGATGCAAAAATTACCGAAGCTATTTGTTATGGAAGTGACCAGCTTATTGCAGGTAAATTTGATCAGGAGTTTGTTAGTGATTTGATTCAGGGTGGTGCTGGAACGTCAGTAAACATGAATGCAAATGAAGTAATCGCAAATATTGGGCTGGAATATTTAGGTCATAAAAAAGGAGAATATAATTTCCTGCATCCTAACAATCATGTAAACTGTTCTCAGTCTACGAATGATGCATATCCGTCAGCATTTAGAATTGCACTTTATCTAAAAATGGAACGCTTTATTGCTATTTTAAGCAGTTTAGAAGTTGCTTTTTCTGAAAAAGGAGTAGAGTTTAAAAGGGTATTAAAAATGGGACGTACACAATTACAAGATGCAGTCCCTATGACTTTGGGGCAAGAGTTTCATGCCTATGCAACTACAATTGGAGAAGATATTAAGAGATTAAAAGAGGCACAAAGTTTATTGTTAGAAATTAATATGGGAGCAACTGCTATTGGAACTAAAGTAAATGCTCCAGAAGGTTATCCTGAGATTTGTGTGGATTATTTAGTGAAAGAAGTAGGTATTCCCCTAACATTGTCTCCAGATTTAATTGAAGCAACAGTTGATACAGGTGCATATGTTCAAATTATGGGCACTCTAAAAAGAACTGCAGTTAAAATCACTAAAATCTGTAACGATTTACGTTTGTTAAGTTCAGGTCCAAGAACAGGATTTAATGAAATTAATTTGCCAGCATGTCAACCGGGATCTTCAATTATGCCAGGAAAAGTAAATCCTGTAATTCCAGAAGTAGTAAATCAGACTTGTTTTTATGTTGTTGGTCAAGATTTAACAGTGACGTTGGCAGCATCAGCAGGTCAGTTACAATTAAATGTTATGGAACCAGTAATTGCTTTTGCGATGTTTACTTCATTAGATTATTTGGGTAATGCAATTGAAACCTTAGTTGATAAATGTATTGTTGGAATTACAGCTAATACGGATCATTGTTTTAATATGGTTATGAATAGTATTGGAATTGTTACACAACTGAATCCAATTCTTGGATATGAAGTATGCGCTGGTATAGCTGGAGAAGTACTTAAAACAAACAAAAGTATACATCAAATTGTAGTAATAGAACGTAAGGAAATTACTCAAAACAAATGGGATGAGATTTATTCATTAGAAAATTTGATAAACCCAAAATTCATAAATTCATAAATAGCTATGAATGTTCAGACTCCAGCCATCTTATCGTTAAGGTAGTAGCAAACGAAAATGATAAAAGAATAGTTTGTAATGGTTTGATAGTCTGTTGTATTAATGCTTCTGTAAGTAATTCACTTGGAACACATCCAGAAAAGATATTGTTGTATAAAACTCAAATACAACAGATTCAAGTGGTTTACTTTACTTAATGAAGATAACACTACCCTTTTTTTATTGTTGGGGATAATCTTAATCCTCAAATGATAGCGTTTTATTACTATTTCCTTTTTTGAAAATAGCTGATAGAACAAAGATTCAAAAATATTTTTAGAAATAGTATTCAATTATAATTGGAAGGAGTCCTGCTTTTAGGTACCTCCTGGTATAATTGTGGACTAAATCAAATCAATTTAAAACAATTATTATGTTCTGGATAGAATTTTCAATCCTTTTAATCGCGATTCTTATCGGATCACGAATGAAAGGTATAGGTCTCGGTGTAATGGGGATTTTCGGATTAGTGATTTTCGTATTAGGATTTCATATGAAACCAACGGAGCCGCCTATGGATGTTATGTTAATTATTATTGCTATTGTAACCACAGCAGCAACCCTTCAAGCGTCAGGAGGACTAGATTACTTGGTAAGTTTAGCCGAAAAAGTAATTCGAAATAATCCTTCAAATGTTACTTTTATTGCTCCTTTTGCAACTTATTTTTTGTGCTTATTTGCTGGAACTTCCCACATAGTGTATTCTATATTACCCATCATTTCTGAAGTTGCTACAAAGAAAAGAATACGCCCAGAGCGCCCTCTCAGTATATCGGTTATTGCTTCTCACTTAGCTTTAACAGGAAGTCCTATTAGTGCATGTACAGCAGCTCTTGTAGTATTGTTAGGTTACCCGGGAGCTCTTTTTGATGTCATGATGATTGCTATTCCTGCGGGTCTTGTTGGGACATTAGTTGCTTGTTTTGTGATTAGAAAAAAGGGACTAGAATTAAATCAGGATCCAATATTTATTGAGAAAATGAAAGATTCAGAGTTTGCCAAAAGTATTGATTCTAACATAGAAGGCAATGAAACAAAAGTAAGAACCGGAGCTAAAACTGCGGTTATGATCTTTAGTGTTGCAATTTTACTAATTGTAATTGCTGGAGCCTTTCCAGGTTTATTACCCAATTTTGGACCAGGAACAAAAAATTTAGTTCTTAAAGATGATGGAACAGTTTCAATGGTAGCGGTTATTTGTTTAATCACTTTATCTGCCTCTGCTGCGATGATGTTAATTACAAAAACTAGCGCTGTTGCTGTTACCCAAGTTAGTTTATTCAGTTCTATGGCTTCGGCAGTTATATCTGTTTTTGGAGTAGTCTGGATGGCTTCTACTTTTATGGAAAATAATTCGGTTGTCATCAAAGAGTCTTTAGGTAGCGTTGTTACTGCTTATCCTTGGACATTTGCTATAGCCTTATTTCTTTTAGGAATCATAATGTTTAGCCAGGCAGCTGCCGTTAAGACGATGATACCATTGGGTATTGCTTTGGGGCTTTCCCCTTTAGTTCTGATAGCTTCCTTTCCTACAGTAAATAGTTTCTTCGTATTACCGGGTTATCCGACATTATTAGCAGCTATCAGTTTTGACAGAACCGGAAGTACAAAAATCGGTAAATATGTTATCAATCATAGTTTTAATCTACCTGGTATTGTTGCTACTGTTGTTGCGGTTGCGGTTGGTTTTTTGATCGGTTCAATTATTTTATAAAAGAATTATGAAAACTATAAGTAATATAAAAAGGGGGTTGTTTTGTTTCATTGTTTTATTGATCCCAATTAGTATTCTTGCGCAAGAACAAAGCGAGAACCTTGAGATGTATCAGTCTATAATTCCTACGTCCAAGCAATCTTTATTAAGAGATATAGATGTTATTTTTAATACTCGTTTTGGATTTAATTCCGAATTTAAAAATGGGGATTATTCAAAATCAGTGTTTTCAGTTAGTCAATTCAGACTTGAAATAAAAGGAAAGATTCATGAAAAAGTGAGTTTTAGATTTCGTGACAGATACACCAGAACGCCTAAAATAGGTAGTCAGGATAACATAAACAGAACGACTGATATTGCCGCTTTATTTATTGATTTTACACCTAGAACCAAATTTTCTATGGGAAAACTATTGGCTGATTTGGGAGGGTATGAATTTGATATGAATGCAATTTATATTTTAGAGTATAATGATATTTTGGAAAACTCAGATCACAATTTAACAGGTGCGGGTATATCCCATAAGTTAAGAGATGGCAAGAACACATTAAAGTTTCAAATATTAGATTCAAGAACAAATATTTTAAAAGAACAATACGATAATAATATACCAGATGGGACAGTAGAATCGAAAACGGCTTTGGCATTTGTAAGTAATTGGCAAGGAAGCTTTTTTGGAGGAAAATTTGAAACGTCTTATAGCTATGGTTTTTTTAATGAAGCCAAAAATACAAGCATGAATTATATCGCACTTGGGAATAAGTTTAAAAGCAATAAATTATTGTTGTATTACGATTTTAAGTATAGTGCAGAAGATTTAGACCGTAGAGGTATTGTTCAAAAATTGGTTAAGGGAGAAGATGCATCAAAAGATGTGGTATACGTCGAAAATTGGTTAAGAGCAGAGTATAGAGTTAAACCAAAAGTAAATTTAGTATTAACCCTTATGACCCACAATTCGTATTGGAACGGCAATCCTGATGTTAATGCATCCAACAAACTGTTTATTAGCTATGGTCTGATTCCGACTGTTGAATACTATCCTTTTAAAGATTTGAATCTGAAATTTTATTTGGGTTATATTGCCAGAAGATATGATTACTCTTCTTATGCTGAAAAAACGTATGGTTTGAAAGATGCAAATACAGGAAGATTAAGCTTTGGAATTATTGCCCCAATACTGGTTTTATAACCACATTTAGATTTTTCTAAGTAACCACTCAATTTGGGTGGTTTTTATCTATCCTGTATCAAACAGATTTATAATATCGATATTCCCTGTGATTTTTTTACATCACATATCCTAATACTAAATAAAAAATGAATTCAACTACCACCATAATTGATACAGAAAATGAAATAAATGTAGAAAAAACACTTAGTTTTTTGCATCGTGACCACGTACAGTCATTAGAGTTATGTTCGATAATTCGTATGGGGATTAGACGAAATATTGATCCAAATAGAATTAAAAAATATGCCGATTGGTATTATATCAATCAATTAGTCCCACATTTTCAAATAGAGAAGGAGCATATTTTTCCAAATTTAGGAACGGAAAACGTATTTGTACACAAGGTTTTAATACAGCACCGTAGATTAGCAAAACATTTTATTAAAAAAAATGAAGTCGCAAAATCATTAAGTAGAATTGAAGATGACCTTGAAACATTAATACGCTTTGAAGAGAAAAATATATTTAATGCAATTAGAAATAATTTTCCGTCCTATCAAATTTTATTAAATGAAGAAGTGCTTTCTCATGAATTTAATAATAAAGAATGGGATGACATATTTTGGCAATGATGAACTAGTGAGTTACGAAATTCATTTTCTAATCTAATAGATGTTAAGAGAGAAACAGATGATTAATATCAGACAACGATACTTAAAATAGAGCCAGAAGCGAGCAAGATTATTCATATCTACGTCGGTATTCATTACTACCTTAAATGTTGAAAAGGCCATCACGCAAAGGGAAAGTAGCAACTGAAATAATAATTTTCAGAGATACCATCAATTTAATGTAGTTACGCTTATATTAACCCTTATGATTTTCAGTAAATTGTATAGCTTTGTAAAGTATTAAAGAACGATATATGGTTTTTATGTGGCTGTATAAAGTGTTTAAACTAATAAAGTGATGGAAGTCATTCCGGTACGATCTATTAAGGATGCTACAAAAGAACCCCATTTATTGGGCAACTTCGTTATACGCACTATTGAATCATTATCAGAAGGGAAAGATATGGTTGAAAGCCTGCACAGGCATGACTTTTTCTATGTGTTGGTAATCAAGAACGGTGCAGGAAGTCATGAAATTGACTTTATCCCGTATCAGGTGACGAATAATTCCATATTCTTTATGAAGCCGGGCCAAGTGCACCGGCTGACGTTGAAGGCGGGCAGTACAGGATATCTTCTTCAATTTAAAAATGGATTTTCCATCTCGCAGGAGCTGCTGCGAAAACTGAGTCATAAAAGTATATGCACACTTGCCGATGGCAATGAGAATAGGTTAATTGTACTTCTCGACGATATAGTAAGGGAGTTTTTGGAAGAGCGCGAAGGATATCGGGAAGTAATAAAAGCAAACCTTAGTGTCTTTTTTATTGAACTATTAAGGCTCCGCCACAATAACGAAAGTAAGGCGATAGTTGACAGACAGTATCCTCAGGAAAAACTAGATGAATTTTTTGAAATGCTCGACACAGGCATCGCACAATTCAAACAAGTTACCCATTATGCGGATATGCTTAACCTTTCGACCTATCAGCTTGGCGCTATTACCAGATCGTTGCTCAATAAGACCCCTTCAGATATAATCAGCGAGCATATCATCCTTGAGGCAAAGCGACAGCTCCTGGCCACTTCAGATCAGGTAAACCAGATTGCCTATTACCTTGGCTATGATGATCCCTCTTATTTTATCAGATTCTTTAAAAAGCACACAGGCCACTCGCCGGAGTCTTTCAGGATTATTTCAAAATAAGTCCTATTCAATCCCGTTTTTGTCCTATCCTTAGGGCTAAAGTCCTCTATAACTTTGTGGATATATAATAATCCCATAAGTACTCTATATGAAGACAAAAATGAAACTTATCGCATCCTTTAAGATCTGGCTTGCGATCTATCCCTCCATCACTTTGTTCCTGTTTCTTTTCGGGGAGGCACTCTCTGGGCTGCCACTCTATGTGAGAACCTTAATCCTTACACTGGCACTTGTACCGTGGATTGTCTTTGTGGGTGTTCCGTTGGTCGATCTTTTGTTAGGCCGCTGGATTTCTTCACACGATAAAAAATAAAGCATGATACCCGAAGATAATTCTGGACTATCCCGACGCAAATTCATTGCACAGGTCAGTTTGGCTTTAGCAACACTGGCTGTACCAATTCAAGGCTTAGGCTTTATAAAACGACCTATTATGAAAGACAAAACACTATATGATGCCATCATTGTCGGTGGTAGCTATTCTGGCCTTGCCGCCGCGATGGCTCTTGGGCGCGCACTGAAACAAGTTCTTATTATCGATAGTGGAAAGCCCTGCAATGCGCAGACGCCACACTCGCACAACTTTCTTACCCAAGATGGAAATACCCCAGCAGGCATTGCAGCGGTGGCACGTTCACAGGTAGAACGATATGAGAATGTGAAATTTTATAACGGGCTTGCAACAACAGGGAAAAAGACGGATGATGGATTTGAAATATGCCTTGCCACAGATGAGGTATTTAGGGCAGGGAAATTAATCTTCGCCACAGGAATCAGGGATCTCATGCCTGCAATTGAAGGTTTTGCTGAGTGCTGGGGTATTTCTGTGATACATTGCCCATACTGCCATGGTTATGAAGTAAGGGGTTTGAGAACCGGTATTTTAGCCAATGGTGAACAGGCGTTTGATGTTGCAAGGCTTATTTCCAATTGGACCAAAGACCTTACCGTTTTTACAAACGGAAAAACAAGTCTAACCGATGAGCAGTCCCTTGCGTTGCAGGAGCATCAGATTACTATAATCGAAAAAGAAATTCAAAAACTAGAACATAATAACGGGTATATCAATACCATTTTTTTTAAAGATGGTACCAAATTTACTTTATCGGCTTTATATGCTCCAAGACCCTTTGAACTTCAAAGCAGGATACCGGAAACTTTGGACTGTGAGCTTACAGAAAAGGGCTATATTAAGACCAACGCTTTACAGGAAACTTCTGTACCTGGTATTTACGCCTGTGGGGATAACAGCACCCACATGCGTACGGTTGCCAATGCAGTAGCAATGGGCACTGCGGCTGGCATGTCTGCCAGTAAAAAAATAATCCTCGATCAGTTCCAGTATACTGCTTCAATGAAATACTAAGAATATTCACTTTTAAAATTTAAACAATGAAAATCATTTTAGTTGGTGCTACAGGCGCCATGGGTACATATCTTGCCGCTGCTCTTGAAAAAGATCATGAAATCATTAGGGTAGCCTCTAAAGACAGTGATATTGATACGGATATCACTTCGGCAGCATCAATAGAAAAGATGTTTCTTATGGCAGGTCCTTTTGATGCACTCATCTCTACAGCAGGTCCTACCTTTGTGGGGCCTTGGAAAAAACTGAATAACGAGACTTTTCGCCTGGGAGTAGAAGGGAAAATGATGGGACAGATCAACCTGGTGCTCATCGGCCAGAAGCATATCAACCCAAAGGGATCATTTACTCTTATAACCGGCGCTTTGACGCATGAGCCCCAAATGAACTTCGCTAATGCATCGGCAGCCAATGGGGCCGTGGAAGGTTTCGTGCGCGGGGCAGCCATTGAATTGGGAAATGGTATCAGAATCAACGCGGTAAGCCCCACTGTTATTGAGAACTCTCCTCAATATTTCCAGTACTTCCCCGGAGAGATTCCTACCACTATGAAACAGCTTGAATATGCATTCCGAAAAAGCCTGTTTGGCCATGTTACAGGTAAGGTTATACAACCATAACCTTCAGTATCGTTTAAAGCAACTTTTGTTATGTAGCTTTAAACTGTTTTAGCGGAGTTGATGGGACTACAATCGAAAACCTTATTCTCATTTTAATAGTATCTTGATAGTTTGAAATTATGACTGGATGTGCTAAATTTCTCATTTAAAAAAGTAAATCTTTTCCCAGTTAAAAGGGAAAACTTCGAAATTTTATACACGATTTCTTTTGAACAAGAAGTTGTAAAGAGCTTTTTTGCTTCCTCAAGAGTCAGAAAGTTGTGTTGAGACTGAAAGGCTTCGAAATGGATAATAGAAGAGTTTCAAATAGGGTACAAATTTAAGTAAAATAATGCATAACAATTAAATAGAGAATGAAACAAACGAGTTAAAATATTGATAGTAAGTATTTTAACTCGTTTATTTATTATTGTTTTGCGTTGTTTTGTCGATCTATTTTCCGATGCAGAAATTAGCAACCAGTATTTACTGGGTTTGAAAGATATCGAGGTACAATAGAGGTACAAAATCTGAACAAAATATAACGAAACAAAAACAAACAAATCTTATTTTTTAGTTGTTATGTAGAATTTTGTTTAACCGTAATAACATCTTTTTTTAAGAACACATTAGACCAATGGTTGAAACAAATGTATAAAATATATTCGATTAATATGAGACGTTTTTGTATTTTAAAGGGGAGGGGAGAACAGGATTCGAACTTAACGGTCTAAACCCATGCATATACTGCATTTTCAATTATTTATAAAGTACTGTGGCACGATTTTGCCACGAAAATTAAAATATCATTTTTTTACGATTTTAAGATACTCTTTTGTGGTTTAACTTGTTTAGAATGACTACTATATTTCGTTTTGTCAAGTCAAAATTAAATATTTTTTCAAGATAAATCGAAATATTTTGATTTTATATTTTATTTGTATTCGATCTCGAAATAATCGAGGATAGATTTGTAATTATCTTGAGCCGTAAGACAGGTATCCATCAAATATTCCTTTACATTATTCCATTCCTGAAGTCCTCTATAGTAAAAAAGTTTAAGCTGTTCATCAATGATAAATGGAACAATATTGTTTGCGAGACATTCTTTGAAAATAATTAACCGACCCACGCGACCGTTTCCATCTTGAAAGGGATGTATGATTTCGAATTTATAATGAAAATCGACGATGTCTTCAATAGTTTTATTTTTAATAGTATGGTAAGTAGAGAGAAGTTCTTTCATTTTTTGAGCAACTTGTTTAGGGGGACAAGTCTCGGTTCTGTCGCATCTGGGAATAACTTTTATCTTTAGAATTTTAAACCGATCAAAAGATGAATACTAAAGGGCATTGTTATCCAAAATACGTAATTCTTCAGGCAGTATATTTCAAACTAAGATTTACACTTAGTTACCGGGATGTTGAAGAAATAATGAAGATTAGAGGAGTCATTGTGGATCATGCCACGATTCAGCGTTGGGTTTATACGTTTTCACCTTTGCTTGAGGTAGAGATGAAGAAGAGAAGAGGTAAAGTAGGTACAAGTTGGAGGTTGGATGAGACCTATATCAAAGTTAAAGTTATTTGGTGTTATTTATATAGAGCAGTAGATAAACTAGGCAATACAGTAGATTTTCTTTTGACCAGAAGAAGACAAAGAATGAGCGCTCAGTCATTTCTAATTAAAGCCGTTAGTAATAACTGCCGCCCAAGAGTAATAAACATTGATAAAAGCGGTTCAAATACTGCAGCGATCAAAGTTTATAATAAGCTTTCGTTCTCAAAGATTAAAATTCGACAGTGTAAATATCTCAACAATATTGTAGAACAGGACCATCGATTTATAAAATGGAGGATACAAAATGGGTTAGGCTTTAAAAGCTTTGAATCGGCCAGGCGAACATTGAGTGGAATTGAAGTTGTGCATATGCTTAGAAAGAATCAGATGGTCAAACCAGGGATATCTATGTTTAAATCATTCTGCAAATTGGCGGGCTAACTTTTAAATTACTTGAATTTTTATATTTGATTCTGACAGATGCGACAGAACCAGTAATATTTCGAGAGAGTAGATTTATTCAATTTCTAAATTGCTGTTGAATAATTCATGGATTTTTTGCTGAAGTAATTTTTTATCGGGTAGATGCATTTTATATTCAGCAACCATAGTTGGAGATAGACTTCTACTTAAAGCATATTCTACAACCTCACTATCTTTGTCTTTGCAAAGCAGAATTCCTATACTTGCATTTTCATTTTCTTTTTTTACATCCCTGTCAAGGGCTTCTAGATAAAAGTTGATCTGGCCTAAATGTTCAGGCTTAAACTTATCGGCTTTAAGTTCAAAAGCAATAAGACACTGCAAGGCTCGGTGATAAAATAATAAATCAATATAAAAGTCACTGTTCCCTACTTGAACTTTGTACTCCTCACCCACAAACAGAAAATCTCTGCCAAGCTCAAGAATGAAATTTTTCATCTGCTTGATCAACCCTTTCTGTAGATCGCTTTCGCTATGAGGTTCAGAAAGATTTAGAAAATCAAAAATATAACTGTCTTTTAGTGTATTAATTATTTCAGGGTGTATTTCTCTCAACGCTGTTGAGAGTTTTGTATTTCCCAGTATAGTGCGTTCAAAAAGACTTGACGAAATTTGTCGTTCGAGTTCTCTGAAACTATAATTTTCTTGTTTGGAGATTTTGAGATAGAACTCTTTTTCTTCGATAGTTTTGCATCTGGAGAAAATAGCCAGATTATGGGACCAGCTAATTTCTCTCAACAGTGTTGAGAGATTTGGATGATCCTTATATTGCTGATAAAATTGTTTCATACGCCAAAGATTTTTATTTGAAAATCCTTTTAATGAGGGTTCGTTTAGGAGCAGATAATTTGCTAATTCATCCACAACAGCATTGCCCCATTGTTGAGTTTCAACTCTCTGATCTATATATTTCCCTATGTTCCAATACAACTCTATTAATTCTGTATTAACCGCTTTAACCGCCTTCAATCTTGACTGTTTGATGAGATTTAAGATATCGATGAATTGATTTTGAAGCATAACTTTAAATTTAAGGTGACTACTCAAAAAAGAGTTCTGTTAGGATAAGATGAAAGGAAGTTCAATTAAAAGCAAATATATATAATTTAAGGATATTAAATTTTATTAATGATAATGTGCAAGTGCTGCTTGCACAAATTACTTGGTATTGTCATAATCAATTAATCTCCAGGTATATGATCTCGCAAAACGATTGTTTTATATATCTGAAGCGATTATAGTTCTGTCGCATCTATGATTAAGTTTTATCTTTGGTTTTTCAAAACTAATAAAAAATGAATACCAAAGGTCATTGTTATCCAAAATACGTAATTCTGCAGGCAGTGTATTTTAAATTAAGATTTACACTTAGCTATCGTGACGTTGAAGAAATAATGAAAATTAGGGGTGTGATTGTTGATTATGCTACGATCCAACGCTGGGTTTATAAGTTTATGCCTTTCATTGAGGCAGAGATGAAGAATAGAAAAGCCAGAGTGGGGAAGAGTTGGAGAATGGATGAGACGTATATTAAAGTAAAAGGAATTTGGTGTTATTTATATAAGGCAGTAGGTAAATGAGGCAATACGGTTGACTTCCTTCTGACCAGAAAAAGACAAAGAATGAGCGCTCAGTCTTTTCTAATTAAAGCAATTATTAATAACTACCGGCCAAGAGTAATAAATATTGATAAAAGCGGTTCTAATACTGCAGCAATTAAAGTTTATAACAGGCGTTCTTTCTCAAAGATTAAAATCCGACAGTGTAAATACCTCAATAATATTATTGAACAAGATCATCGTTTTATCAAGTAGCGAATACGAAATGGATTAGGCTTTAAAAGCTTTGAATCGGCAAGACGAACATTGGGCGGAATTGAAGTTGTGCATATGTTGAGAAAGAATCAGATGGTTAGTCCAGGGATAACTATGTTTAAATCATTCTGTAAATTAGCAGGCTAACTTTTAAATTACTTAAATTCTTATATTTGTTTCTGACAGATGCGACAGAACCCAACCGAATGACTGAACCTAGATTCTTCTAATATGTTAATTTGTTGGACTAAATTGTCTAAATACCAAAACTGAAAGGAAAGTAAATAAGATAATGATTAAAATAGTTATTATAAATATTTTTAATCATTTTGTTATTGTTTGTAGTATTATTTTGCCAGCTGCGGAGCCAGAAGTTAGCAAACCTTTGTTTATTGAAGTTCAAGAATTTTAGGTACAATGAGGGCCTAAAAATAGTAAATCGTATAATTCAACTTTGAATCGACCTTTGCAAAATAAAATAATAAAGGTGAGATGCTTGCATCTTTTTAATTTTGAGATACTTATGTTTTTCGATAAAAGTAAGATTGTTATTTTTAAGCTTTTTAAACTTTATATTAATGAAACAATATTTAAAACAAACTTGTCTAATAAGAAAGCCAATTATGTCAACCCTGTGAGGGCAAAATTGGAAAATAAATACAGATGATACCATATTGAAATAAATTAAAGCAAACTATCAGTCGGATAAATGATAGATTGCATAGGATAGGGGTAATTATTTGTACCGTAAATTGGTATGAAAGTTCCTAATTACTTCTGCACTGCTGACGCAATTTAGTTGAGCAAAATAGAAATTTATTCACAGTGACATTTGACCAAGATAAATTTTATAAATAGTTAATATAGATAATTTATACTATTAATAT
>NZ_NCWQ01000100.1:0-25106 GCF_002156885.1 Flavobacterium sp. AJR
CAATATTCTGCTCAATACTATAACTTTTAACTACCAATCAATCTTAAACTATTTTGATAATAGAAGTACCAATGCTTCTGCCGAATCTTTTAATGCAAAAATAAAAGCATTTAGAAGCCAATTTAGAGGTGTAAGAAATATTGATTTCTTCTTGTTCAGATTATCTAATCTTTTTGCTTAATCCCCAACTTTTGAACCTGATCCGCATTAATTCCATAAATCAAAAATATTTCAAATAAGACATAAAAAAACTCCATTATTTCTAATGGAGTTTCTTTGTGGGCGATGAGGGGTTCGAACCCCCGACCCCCTCGGTGTAAACGAGGTGCTCTGAACCAGCTGAGCTAATCGCCCTATTTTACTAGGTTGCTATCGTTATCTGATTGCGAGTGCAAATATACAGTTAGATTTCGTATTTGCAAGCCTTTTTTTTAAATAATTTAAAAAAGTTCCATCTACACTGCTTACTTATCTTATTTGTAAGTCAGTAGACTTTTTACAAAAGACAAGTTTATTTTTAAAATTCAATGTTTTAAAACTGCTTTTTTATTTTCTAAAACAAAGCACTATCCAAAATAATCAAATGACGTAATACAAATGCCAAAATAAAATTGAAAAATGTCATAAGTATTCAGAAATATCAATCCAGACAATACTATTATAAGTATTTCCAGGAGATACTGCACTAAAAATTAATCGACTACCATCAGGAAAGAATTTTGGGTGCTGCGCATTGAGCTTAACTTTTGAATCTGTCAGTTGGACAGGAGGATTTTCAGGCTTATTTAAATTAAATAAATAGATTGCATAGCCCCCATCTCTATTGCTCTCGAAAGCAATATAGTTTCCATCAGGCGATATAGCAGGAGCCCTTCCTTGAAAATGCTTATCGATCGGTTTTAAATTTGCTGAACGCTCCATAGGTATCGATAAAAATTCATTCCCGTCCTCGACATTAAGGAAAATATAGTTATCCTCCTGATTATAACTACCGCTAGATGAAGACTGGCCAGCAAATGCTATTGATCTTGGTTTATTTGGGAAAACAGCAGGCATACCGCCTAACATCATATTGTTATTAGTATCCTTACCGTTCATGTTGGTAATAACAATATTACCGTCAATATCTAATAATGTACTGTGCGGTTTTGGCTGTTTATTGTTCATCACAACGAAACCTATAAATGTTGGATCGATAGCCCATTGCGGATAAATACAACTCGTTGTATTTTTAATCTGTTTTAAGTTATTACCTCTGGCATCAACTGTCCAAACAGTAACCTTTTTCTCATGTTCTAAATTTAAAACTATGTTATCACCAGACCAATCAGGTCTGGTTTGTTGGAGAGAATCACAGTTATTAAGAAAAAGCTGCGGAGAAGGATTTTTTAGATCACTGACAATAAAGAGCTGGGTGGCCGACGGCTCCAATTCAATATTGAATGATGTTCGTTCAAATATTACGGCTTCACCGTCCGGACCAATAGCTGGCCGGTAGTCATTAAAAAAACTATTTATACCGCCTTTCTCAAATGTAACCCAATTTAGTGCCGGATAATTGTTCATAATTTGATGGTATTATTAATTAAATAATTTAAACTTTACATTCATCAAAACCAGACACACTTCTTAAAACACTAATATTCAAACAAATAAACATTGTAGAATTTATAAAATATGAATATTTTATGTCCTATCTAAGTTGTCAATAATCTACAAACTATACTATTAAGATATGATTCTGCAGTTTCAAAAATAAATTATAAAGTACTCTAAACTAGGATATTTTAATTTTTAGACTATAAGTAAAAATACGTGATTTTAATAAATGAGTATAAATATTTAGTTTTTTATACCGTAATACTATGCCTTCTTCTTCGCAATTAATATTGTATGAATCTCAATTTCGGTTACTGATTTCTTATATTCTACTTTGAATGTTTGAAGTTCTTCAAATTTATTTTTAGCAAATTGCGTTTTTAAGTCGTCTAAATTATAAAAATAGAAATAAATTCTATCACCACTACTCCCAACTTGAAAGCCAGATTTACTGGGATTGCCCTCTACAAAACTCATATAAATCAGTCCATTTTCATTTAATAGATTATAACAATCACTGATAAATTTTTGACTATCTAACTGAGATAAATACGGCAAACAAAAGCCACAAACTATTCCGTCATATTTTGTTTTGATTTCGTCAATATATCTACTGTCCATTACAGCGAAACTTGCAGTTGGATTACTTTTACCTGCAAGTTCTATCATATTTGGTGCGATATCAATCCCGAAAATATCAAAGTCTGGCCTTTTTGACAATAAATACTTTGTAATATTACCAGGCCCACAACCGATTTCTAAAATTTTTGGATTTGCTTTATCAAATGAACTGCATACAAAATCATAAGTATCATTATATAAATCTAAGTCCATAAACTTGTCTTGATATAGCGAAGCAATTTTGTTCCAAGTTTCAAATGTTTCTTTATAGCTATCCATACTTTTGTAGTTCTTAAAATGGCGTAAATATTATTTCTGACTCTCTTTATTTTTAAAGTCCGTGACGGTCTTTCCATCATAACGATACACTCCGTTCATAGATCCAAACCAAATATTCCCATCACGAGCTTCTAAAATACCAAAAAGACCGTTTCCTCCTGATTTAATTTCGCTTACAGTAGGCTTTTTATTAGATAAAGATTTTCCGTCATACCGAAAAAGTGCCCAAACCTGACTATTGTCCCTTTGTAAACTAGTCCAAATATTACCTTTTTTATCCTCAAGTATATAACCAACAAAATTCTTCGTGAAACTGATAAATGTATTGCCATCATAGCGCCAAAGACCATCAGGTCCACCAAGCCAGATATTTCCTTTTTTATCTTCGATTAAAGAACGAACATTTTTAAAAGGTTTGTCATTATGTGTGAAAACAGAAAATGTTTTTCCATCATAAATAAAGGTGTTACCTCTTGTAGCAAACCAAAACTTGCCATTTTTATCTTCTATAATAGAATTAACTTCATAAGGACGTCTATTCGGAAAAGTTTTCCCTGTCCTATCCTCATTCATGCTATTCCCATCTATGATGTAATTTCGAAAGGATTTCCCATCGTAACGGCTTGCTCCTCCGGAAACACCAAACCAAATGTTGCCTTTTTTATCTTCATAAATACTTGTAACTTCATTATTAAGAAGACCTTCCTTAATTGTAAAATTCTGAAAGGTTTTCCCGTCGTAATAATAAACACCTGAACCTATAGAACCGAACCACAAGTTGCCATTTCTATCTTCTAAAAGAGAAAAAAAACGAGTCGAAATCACTTTACTTGTAATATTAGTAAAAGACTTTCCATCGTACCGAAAAATACCAGTAAATGTAGCAATCCAAATATTATTCTTTCTGTCCTGTATAATATTTCGACTTATCCATTGAGGCCCATAGGAAGTAATTACATCCTCAGTTTTGGAGTGGATAATAATTCCCCCACTTTCTGTTTTGTTTTGTCGACAAGAGGTATAAAGAAAAAGTATAAATAGCAAAGTACAAACCTGTAAGTATTTCTTCATTGTGTCTGATATTCGTTCAGATTATATTTTATACTAATATAAAAACAATTCTTAATAAATTATCAAATGACTTTTAGTTCACCAGATACTATCATGAATATGCATTTTGGAAGTTTTACTACTTTCTGATGGACCAAGAAAAAAGTTGTAGCAAGAAAAAACCATAAAAAAAGCTCCAAGTCAGTGATTTGAAGCGACCTCCACGAGACAAATTTCTATACATTTTATAGAAGATTTGAAGAGATTGGTGCACTATATCTTTGAATGGCTTAAAGAATTTGATTTGGATGCCCTGTTGGAGATTGAAGAAAAAATGCAAGTAATTTTGATATCTAATTTTGGCATAAAATGTAATCTGTTAATTTTTATTTATTTAATACAATAGAGACAATCTTAATTTTTTATGGCAAAGAAGACAGCAGTTCCAATATTCTTATGCCACGATTTTACCACAAGTAAGAATGTCATTAATTGAAATAATAAGCAACTTGACTACCTTAACTTTTTGTATTAAATAAGATATCAACTTGAACAAATACGGGAGTGTTTCTTTAGATTAAATACTCAAGGATTTTGTTTGTGAAAAAATGTGATATATTTGAAATCAAATAACCAATTGGCTAAAACTAAATTTAGATTAGATGGATTTAAATCATACAGATTTAATAAAAAGTTGCTCTAAGTATTGTATTAAAAAAGTTTAAGAACAGTATGAAAAAAAACATAGTTAATATTTTTATTGGTGGAATACTTCTTATTGCAGGTATTAAATTACACGACTCAAACAAGATTTTATGGAAGTATATAGGTGTTTCGCTTATAGTTTATGGAATATTTGTTATTCTTATTAAGTCAATAAAAATTATTATTAACTCAGAAAATAAATACAGACCATTAGATATTTTTGAAAAAAACAATAATAGGATCATACCAGTTTTCATTAGAAAAATATTTGAAGTTCAATTAAAAAATAATAAAAAAATTGAATTTGAAATACCGCACTACGGAACATTTCAGATAATCGATTACAATCAAAAAGGAGGAGATTTAGGAGACCCTAACGATATTGTTAAGGAAATTAACGAATTTATTAAAAGATATTATTTTCCTGTATTGAATTACTCCAAAGTTATTCCTTTTGCAACCTCTTGCAATTTCATGTATTTATTTGTTGAAGAAGGAAAAAATGACATTATTTTAATTGATTTGGATTCAGCGGATAGAAGACCACTGGTTTTAAGCAACAAAATAGATAATTATATCGATATAAATAAACTTGAATTAAGAAATGACATCTACTACTATAATGGACTCAAAAAAATCGAAGAAATCGCAGACCTAAATAGCTATTTTTTCGACACTCCAGATTGTATTTTTGAAACGAAAGATTATTTTGAACTATATACTAAAAGTTTTGATTTACTAAGAAAAAAGTTTGATTTTTCATTTTTATCTATTTTGGAAACTGAGGAAAATCACATGTTAACTGTGAATATTGAAGATCAGTCAAAAGAAATAAAATTGCAAAAATTCAGTGATTATATAGACAGTGAAAATTTCATTCAAAGTTTAAATGAAATCCTGATATTATTAAACTACGATCAAAAAAAATATTATCTGATTTCAAATAGCATATGTGATTTCGGTGTGGTATTAGCTGATAAAAAAACTTATCAAAGTTTATATGAAAATGGTTGCATTGAAATTTCTGAAGAAAAATTAAAGTTGAATTCAGAAGAACTGAATGCTATAAGGAAATATGGTGACTTAATTACAGAAATTAGTAATATTGAATTTCATCTCAACTTAACTAAGAAACAGAACGAACTTGAAGAATCAATAGTTTATGATTTTTTCTACAAAACCTCCTATAACTTTGACAATGAAGGGATTGATGAGCTAAACCGTCAGTTGAAGGTACATATAAAAAAAGTTGATTCTGGATATTCGGTATATTTCCTTATATAAAACTAGCATAAATGTATGCTGTTTGTGAGGTTAAGCAAAAACGAGCCAAACTCATTTATCAATAGGGTATATAAAAAAAGCTCCAAATCAGAGATTTGAAGCTTTTTATTTTGTGACCTCGACTGGATTCAAACCAGTAACCTCTTGAGCCGTAATCAAGTGCGCTATTCAGTTGCGCCACGAGGCCGATTGTGCAAATTTGCAATCCATACTCAACGGTAAAGTACAAGTGGGGAAAGAAATAAAAAAACTCCCTAATTTATTAAGGAGTTTTTTGGTGGGCGATGAGGGGTTCGAACCCCCGACCCCCTCGGTGTAAACGAGGTGCTCTGAACCAGCTGAGCTAATCGCCCTATTTTACTAGGTTGCTATCGTTATCTGATTGCGAGTGCAAATATACAGTTAGATTTCGTATTCGCAAGCCTTTTTTTTAAATAAATTTAAAGTTTTTTTTACTCTACTCTTTTGCAGCGTTTTAATTACGCGATGAAATGCTACATTTCTTTTGTAGTAACTTGGTATAGTCATACATTTGCATTTATAAATACTATACAATGGCAAGATTCAAAGAAAATGATTTACCAAAATCAAAAATAACCGCTACTTCACTCAATAAAGCAACCATAATATTTAAATACGCAGGAAAACACCAATGGAAATTTTATGTAGGATTGGTCTTCTTACTCTTTACAGGAGCAACTGCTCTGGCTTTTCCTAAATTAATGGGAATGCTAATAGATTGTGTTAAGAACAAAGACAATTCTGAGGCTAATATGATTGCGCTAGGATTAGTCGTTATCCTTTTTTTACAATCAATATGTTCATTCTTCAGATTATCCTTATTTGTAAATTTTACCGAAAATACGCTGGCAAATCTTCGTTCGGCACTTTACAGTAATTTAGTAAAACTACCAATGTCATTCTTTTCTCAAAAACGAGTAGGAGAATTAAATAGTCGTATAAGTGCCGATATTACTCAGATACAAGACACATTAACTTCTACAATTGCCGAGTTTTTACGTCAGTTTATATTAATTATAGGAGGAGTTATTTTATTGGCTACCGAGAGCTTAAAACTAACTTTATTAATGCTGTCTGTAGTTCCGCTTGTGGCAGTTGCAGCAGTTATTTTTGGACGTTTTATTCGTAAATATTCTAAAAAAGTACAAGATCAGGTTGCCGAAAGTCAGGTAATTGTCGAGGAAACCATGCAAGGAATTAGCATTGTAAAAGCTTTTGCTAACGAATGGTACGAAATTGCACGTTATAACGGGAAAATTAAAGAAGTAGTAAAATTAGCCATCAAAGGTGGTAAATACCGTGGTTACTTTGCTTCTTTTATCATTTTCTGTCTGTTTGGAGCAATTGTAGCAGTAGTTTGGTACGGTGTACGATTGAGTATTGCTGGCGAAATGAGCGTAGGACAATTAATATCGTTTGTACTCTACTCTACTTTTGTTGGAGCTTCTTTTGGTGGAATCGCCGAATTATATGCGCAAATCCAAAAAGCTATTGGCGCAACCGAGCGTGTTTTTGAATTATTAGACGAACATCCTGAGAAAATAAACTCACACCAAAATTCGACTGCAATCGAAAAAATACAAGGAAATGTTACCTTTAAAAACGTACAATTTAGTTATCCGTCAAGAAAAGAAATCAAGGTTTTAAAAGATGTAAATTTCACTGCTAAATTCGGTCAGAAAATTGCAATTGTTGGACCAAGTGGGGCTGGAAAATCGACAATCTCATCTTTGTTATTACGTTTTTATGATATTGATGCTGGAGAAATAATTGTAGACGGAAAAAACATCTACGATTACGATTTAGAAAATCTAAGAGGAAACATGAGTATTGTACCTCAAGATGTTATTTTATTTGGAGGAACCATCAGAGAAAACATCGCTTACGGTAAACCTGATGCAACCGAAGAAGAAATTTTAATAGCTGCCAGACAAGCCAATGCGTTTAATTTTATTGAAGGTTTCCCTGAAAAATTCGACACTTTGGTTGGAGAAAGAGGAATTAAACTTTCTGGTGGTCAGCGTCAGCGAATAGCCATTGCACGTGCATTACTTAAAAACCCAAGTATCTTAATTCTTGATGAAGCAACATCATCATTAGATAGCGAGAGCGAAAAACTAGTACAAGAAGCATTAGAGATTTTAATGCAAGGAAGAACAAGTATAATCATTGCTCATCGCCTTTCAACGATTCGTAGTGCCGACCAAATTTTGGTTCTTGATAACGGTATTATTTCAGAACAAGGAACACACCAGGAATTAATTGCGTTAGAAAACGGAACATATAAAAACTTAAGCAACTTACAATTTAGTAATTCTTAAGTTTTAAAGATGAAATCTGGAAAGTAAAATCCATAAAAAAACTCCAATTTTCATTGGAGTTTTTTTATATTAACTGGAGATTGTAATCTGCAACTGAAAACTGAGACTAAAATCTACTATCCTTTTCTTCTCTTACGCTCTGTTTTTAAAAGCTCAAGTTCTCTATTTGTTTGTCCCGCAACCGAAGTGTTTTCTTCCGCTCGACGGATAAGGTAAGGCATAACATCTTTTACAGGTCCAAATGGCAAGTATTTAGCAACATTATACCCGTTTTCGGCAAGGTTGTAGCTAATGTTATCACTCATACCGTATAACTGACCAAAACAAATTCTGTGGTCATTACTTTTAATTCCTCTTTCCTGCATCAATTGCATTAAAGTATAAGAACTGTTTTCGTTATGTGTTCCAGCAAAAATAGACATAGTTTCTAAATGCGCTAACATATATAAAACTGCTGCATCGTAATTGATATCCGTAGCTTCTTTTGATTCACAAATTGGCGAAGGATAATTTTTCTCTTCTGCTCTTTTGTTTTCTTTTTCCATGTAAGCACCACGAACCAGTTTCATACCAATGAAAAAACCTTCTGTTTTAGCTTGTTCATGCAATTTTTTCAAATAATCCAAACGATCCCAACGGTACATTTGTAATGTATTGAATATAATTGTTTTCTGTTTATTATACTTACGCATCATTTCGGTAACCAATTCATCGGCTGCATCTTGCATCCAGCTTTCTTCAGCATCAATAAGTAAAGCCACATCATTTTTATGCGCTTCCTTACATACAATATCAAAACGCTCTACTACTCTATTCCATTCCGCTTGTTCAGCAGCGTTTAAAGTTTGCTTTTCTCCTAATTTTTCATACAATTCAAAACGACCCAAACCTGTTGGTTTAAAAACCGCAAACGGAATTGCTTCACGTTCTTTGGCAAACTCAATTGTTTTTAAAGTCATTTTTAAAGCAGCATCAAATTGCTCCTCTTCTTCTTTCCCTTCTACTGAATAATCTAATACCGAACAAACACCTTTAGTGTACATTTTGTCAACAACAGTAATACAATCGTTCTCGTTTACACCACCACAAAAATGGTCGAAAACTGTAGCACGAATTAATTTTTCTACTGGCAAATTTGCTTTTAAAGCAAAGTTAGTTACAGCCGTTCCTATGCGAACTAAAGGCTGATTAGCAATCATTTTAAAAAGAAAATAAGCTCTTTCAAGTTCTGTATCACTTTTTAACGAAAATGCAACTTGTGTATTATTAAATATTTTTTCCATTATTAGGGATTTTTTTGTGCAAATATAGAGAGAGTTTGAATACTTTTTTTGTTAAAAATTCATTATTTCACATTATTAAATGCCTAAAACAAATAAAAACAAGGCAAAAATGTAAATTTTCACTTAATAAAAAAAGCTATATTTGTTAAAGAAAAAATATTAATCGATAAAATGTTTTCTTATGGCAAACAATATTGACAAACAAAATATTTCAGACACCGTTGTTATTTTTTTTACAATATCGCTTTTACTCACCAATTTCCTGCCCCATCCCAAATCTATCGATCTTCTTTATCCTCAGTTTTTATACCTATCGGGGCTAAACTTAGTAATGGGATTGTATTTTTATTTTAATCCAAATATCATTTCCACCGATACCTTTCCGCTCTTAAAAAAGAGTACTCTCTTAAGGCTATACCTCCTATTTATTATTCTTTGCGGCATATCTGTCATTAATACAAAAAACACAACTTTAGTTTTAGAGAAAATAACAGAACTAATCATCGCCTTTTGTTTAGTGATAAACTTCACCGTTTTACTAAAAAACAGACTTGATTTATTTAATAAAATTATTTTTATTGTTGGCATAACAGCCTTTTTACAATCCTGTGTCGAAATATACAATTTAAAGCTATTAGCTTCTCAGGCAACAATATCATTTGGGCTTCAGAATATGATAAAAACCACAGGAAACATTAATATTTTAGCTTCAAGCTTAACAATAAAAATTCCGTTCCTATTACTCGGAATCACTACTTTTTCAGGTTTTAAAAAATTGTTTTCATACATCACATTATTACTTGTTCTCACAACCATCCTTTTAACTGCGGCGAGAGCAACATTTATTAGTATGTTTTTAATTTTTATTGTCTATATACTCTACTATCTAAAAAATAATTCGTTTAACAAATCCTCTTTAGGAACTTGTTTATCGCTCATTATCCCGATTATTATAGCCGTATTTATTACCAATTTAGTTTTTGAAAGATCTGCAAACGAAGAACGTTACATATCATTAGGAAACCGAGTAGAACAAATAAATCTTAAGGATGAATCTATTAAAACCAGAATAACAATTTGGGGAAATTCGATACAATTAGCCAAAGAAAACCCAATTACAGGAGTTGGATTAGGAAATTATAAAGTAGAATCTATTCCGTATGAAAAAACATTAGATAACAATTCTTCTATTTCTTTACACTCACATAATGATTTCCTGGAAGTAGCTGCCGAAACAGGAATCTTAAACGGCTTGATCTATCTATCCATTTTTATTCTTATTACTTTTATCAATATAAAAAGAATCTTCAAATCAGCTGAAACTAACCGCAAAACAATTGCCTTACTAACCTTGATGATGACGATTGTTTATGGAGTCGATTCTGCTATAAACTTCCCGATGTTTCGTCCAGCAATGCTAATTTTCTTGTGTTTAATATTCGTATTAACAATCATAAATACTCCACCTCCATCAAGCCTTGAATTTGAAACTAACAAAAGTAAATCCTATTTAATACTGATTACAATAAGCATAATAACTAGCTATTTTGCCTTTTTAAACAACAAAGCTTCAAGTCTTGAATATTTAATCCAAAAAGATGTTGAAAGTTTATTTGCTACAAATAACCTAACTGGTGATGAACTACTTAAGAGAATACCAAAATATAAAAATACACTTAGCACAGCCGAATCATTTTATGAATATGCTGGTATTTATTATACGAACGAAAAAAGATATGACGACGCATTAAAATACCTTTCGAAAGCTGATAAAATAAATCCTCATTTCGGACGCATCTTCTTTTATAAAATGGTTATATCGAATGCAAAAGGAAACATAGACAGCGCTTATATCTATGCAAAACAGGCGTTTTATTTACGACCTCGAAATGTAAATTTCTTTAAAATGTCTGCCCAATTTGCACGTGCTAAAAACGATACTTTAGAGATATTTAAAGAACATAACCTCTTTATTAAATACCGAAACATTCCCGAAGCATGGGGAATTGCCGCAGAAGAACTACAAAAAAGCAATTATAACAGCTCCAAATTACTCCGTTTTATAGACAACGGTTTGCGATATCATCCTGCAGACACTCTTTTGACTAAACAGAAAAACAACATTCTAATTCAAAAATATACCAACGAAGGTCGGGATTTATTCCTAAAAAATGATTTAAAAAAGAGTCTTGAGTTATACCAGAAAGCATTAAAAATTGACCCAAATAATCCCGATACAATGCAAAACTTAGCATTCTATTATTATAGTTTGGGCAAATACCAAGATGCTAAATCATATTTTCTGGAAGCATTAAAACGTCGTGAGTTTAAATCTGGACGTACCGAATTTTTTATAGGCAATTGTTACCTAAAAACTAACGAAAGAGAAAATGCCTGTAAGTACTTTACTATTTCAAAAGCCAAAAACTTTCCTGATGCTCAGCAGCAATTAAATCTAAACTGTAAGTAATACAACATCAGAAAGTATATTTTCCTTTAAACGCCTATTTATAAAAGAATAAAATAAGCTCCTTCATGTTCTGAGTCACTTTTTAATAGATAAACAACTTGTGCATTATTGAATGTTTTTAAATTAAAAAGAGGCATTTTTTTAAATTCTTAGTTAATATAAAAAACCTACAAACTTAATTTTTAACAAGTTTTTATTGATAAAAATGTATGTTTGCAAAAATTATATATTATGAATAATATTCGAACTAACGCAAACAAAGGAATATCCATAATCCCTGAGTATATTGTTTATATTTTTATAGCACTACTTTTAATTATTGATTATATGCCAAAAGATGGCTATTTAGTCTCTAATATTCAATATTTATATATATCTGTATTAAATTTTTTAATTGGAATATATTTTTATGTGAATTCAAAAATGATTTCCAGTGACATAATTCCAAAACTAAAAAGGAGCTACATTACCAGAATCTATTTAGTCTTCTTATTAATCTGTGGATTGTCTTTTATTACCGCCAAAAACACTTCTTTAGTTATAACTAGATTTACTGAATTAATAATTGTTTTTTGTTTATTCATAAACCTTACCATCTTACTTAAAGATAAACTTTACTTACTTTACAAAATTGCTTTTATAATTTCTATTAGTGCTTTTTTTCAATCGGGGTTTGCGTTATACAATTACTCACAATTATCCAGATATGTTTCTGCAACAGAGGCTTTAACTAACCTTATCGGAAACGCTGGGAACATAAATATATTTGCGGCGAGTTTAACAATAAAAGTGCCTTTTTTATTACTAGGAATTACTCATTTTACTAGTATAAAAAAGAAATTTTTACTTTTTACACTATTTATAGTAGCCACTGCCATCTTTCTAACAGCTGCAAGAGCATCGTTACTCAATCTGTTTTTAATCTTTTTGGTTTATATTATTTATTACTTAAGATTACACTCATTTAACAAATCGAGTTTAGCAAAAAGTTTTGTATTAATTATACCTGTAGTAATTGCATTATTTGTTTCAAATCAATCCTTAAAAAAAGCCAAAGATAACGAGCGTTATAAATCAGTAACAAATAGAATTACACAAATAAGCACAGACGATGCTTCGGCACAAGCCAGGTTAACCTATTGGGGAAATACCATAAAAATAGCCCAGGCAAACCCTTTATTAGGAGTCGGATTAGGTAATTATCGTATTGAATCTATTCCCTACGAAAAATTCCATGAAAATGATTTTTCCGTTTCGTTAGACCCGCATAATGATTTTCTGGAAATTCTTGCTGAAACTGGAATCGTAAATGGTATAGTATATCTTTCTCTTTTTGTGGTTATTTTAATTATTAATTTAAGGAGAATAATAAAATCTACTGATGAGAATATAAAGATAGTTGCAGTTCTAACTTTAATGTTATTAATTGTTTATGGTGGTGATGCATTTTTCAATTTCCCTATGTACAAACCTACAATGCAATTGTTTTTTAGTTTATTATTAGCATTAACAGTAGTAAACACCCCTGTTTTAGCCAATCAAGCCTTAGATAAACCATTAAATATAAAACTATTGCCATTTTTTATTGTCCTGACAATTATTACTACTTATTCAGCTTTTATAATTTACAAAGCTTCAAATCTTGAAAGTGAAATTGCCAATGATAACATTAATATGAATTTAAAAGGAGTATTAACTGGTGATGAAATTATCAATAGAATGCCTAAATACCCTAATGTTTTCTATACCTCAGAATCGTTTTATGAATATGCTGCAATTTATTATATCCGCGAAAAAAATTATGAGAAGGCTTTATCATGTTTTAGTAAAGCAAGTAAAATCAACCCTTACTCAGGTCGAATAAACTTCTACAAATATTTCATTTCTAAAGAGAAAGGAAATCTGGATAGTGCATATGTTTATATAAAAGAAGCTTTTTACTTACGTCCAAGAAATTTATTATTTTATAAATATGCTACTAATTTGGCAGCCATAAAAAAAGATACTCTTGAAATACTTAAAGAACATAAGCTATTTTCTGAATATAGAAAAACCCCAGAAGCATGGAGTGTACCTGCTATGGAATTACAAAAAGCGAATTTTAACCAAAAGAGTTTAGTCCGTTTTATAGATCAGGGATTAAAAGAGATACCAAATGACAGTACTTTAGTTAAACTAAAAAAAGATATTCTAGTCAAGAAATACACTTTTGAAGGACAAATTTACCTATCCCAATCAAAATTTGACAAATCACTCGAATCTTTTGAAAAGGCTCTAAAAGTCGATTCTGAGAACTTTTATTTATTACAAAGTATCGGTTTAAATTATTATTTTTCGGGAAAATACAAACAGGCTATAAACTATTTTTTGAATGCAATAAAACTTCCTGATGCAAATGATGGAACAGCAGAATATTATATTGGTATTTGCTATTTAAAAAGTAATGATCCTGAAAATGCTTGTAAATATTTTAATTTATCTAAAGCCAAAAACTTTCCTGATGCTCAGCAGCAATTAAATCTAAACTGTAAGTAATACAACTAATTATAAAAATAAAACAACCTCTTTTACGTTTCATTTCATTACTTTTAACAGAAAAGTAAGTTGTTTGTTATTGAATATTTTTTCTCTTATTAGTTAGTATTTTATGCAAATTAGAGAGCAGGTTTGAATATTTTTTAGTTTAAAATGCCTTATTTTTGCGCTTTCAATTAACTACAGAAAACATGCAATCAATTCACGCCAATAATTATCCGATACATTTTAATCAAAATGCATACGAAGCTTTAAATAATCATTTAAAAGAAAATAAGTATTCAAACCTGTTCATTGTTGTAGATACTGACACAAATGAATATTGTTTACCTAAATTTTTACCTTTATTAGAAACGGACTTAACTATCGAAATTATCGAGTTTGAATCAGGTGAAATCAATAAGAATATTGAAACTTGCATCGAAATATGGAAAGTTCTAACGGAGCTTGGTGCTGATAGAAAAACATTGGTTATTAATCTTGGTGGTGGCGTTGTTACCGATTTGGGTGGTTTTGTAGCTTCTACATTTAAACGTGGAGTTGATTTTATACACATCCCAACTACTTTATTATCTATGGTAGATGCATCTGTAGGTGGTAAAAATGGTGTTGACTTAGGAAATTTAAAAAACCAGATTGGTGTTATCAATGTACCTAAAATGGTATTAATTGATACGCAATACCTGGAAACTCTACCTCAAAGCGAGATGCGTTCTGGTCTTGCCGAAATGCTAAAACACGGATTAATTTACGACGCTGCATATTGGGAGAAATTTTTAGATTTAAAAGCTATTGATTTTGCAGATCTTGACGAGTTGATTTATCGCTCGGTAGAGATTAAAAACGAGATTGTAATGCAAGATCCTACTGAAAAACATATTCGTAAGGCTTTAAATTTCGGACATACATTAGGACACGCTATCGAAAGTTACTTTTTAGAAAATGAAAATAAGAAAACATTACTACATGGTGAGGCAATTGCTATAGGTATGATTCTGGAAAGTTACATATCGTTACACAAAAATTTAATTACAAAAGAGGAATATTCACAGATAAAATCGGCTATAAAATCTATTTATGACGATGTTATTATTGAAGAAAATGATATCGAACCTATCTTAGAATTACTAATTCATGATAAGAAAAACGAATATGGTTTAATTCAGTTTGCATTAATAGAAGGAATCGGGAAAATAAAGATCAATCAATCGGTTGAAAATGAATTAATTCTTGAGTCCTTTCAAGATTACAAATCTTAACGTATTTTTTAATAAAAAAGCTTTGCTTTACGTATATAATATTTTTTACATTTGCAGCGTGAAAAAAAATCAAAAACAAAAAGAATTCCGTTCATACAAGAACCAAGTCAATACTTCATTCCTGAGGATATTGAACCGTTTTTATAATATAAAAGGAAACTATTGTTTTGACCTGTTTCAATGTACAAAAGCGGAGCACGAGAAACTACAAATCGTGTATGCAAATATTCGGGTTTGAATTTTAGATTATTTTATTGTTTACCACATAATTTAATTTAAAATATACATATCTCAATGAATACAAAATATTCTGATTTAATCAATCAAACTTATTACTTTCCTCAAGAGGAATTTACTTTAAACAAAGACAACCTTCAATTCCACAACATCGATTTGATGAAATTAGTAGAGAAATATGGCACGCCATTAAAATTTACTTATTTACCTCAAATTTCTAATAATATCAACAAAGCAAAAAGTTGGTTTAGAAAATCGATGGAAAAAAATAAATACGAAGCTAAATACTATTACTGCTATTGTACTAAAAGTTCGCATTTTGAGTTTATCATGAATGAAGCTTTCAAAAACAATATCCACATAGAAACTTCTTCGGCGTTTGACATCAATATCGCGGAAAATTTATTGGAGAATGGCAAGATTAACAAAAATACACATATAATATGTAATGGTTTTAAAAGAGACCAATACGTAACTAATATTGCAAGACTTATAAATAATGGTCATAAAAACACCATTCCGATAATTGATAATTACGAAGAACTTGATTTGCTTCAGGCAGAAATAAAAGGTAAATTTAAAATCGGAATTAGAATTGCTGCCGAAGAAGAACCAAAATTTGAGTTCTATACTTCGAGATTAGGAATTGGATACAAAAATATTGTTCCTTTTTATAAAAAAGAGATCAAAGAAAATAAAAATTTGGAACTAAAAATGTTGCACTTTTTTATTAATACAGGTATCAACGACAATGCATATTACTGGAATGAGTTGGTAAAATGTATTAAAGTTTATGTAGCTTTAAAAAAGGAATGCCCTACTCTAGATGGTTTGAACATCGGAGGTGGATTCCCAATTAAAAACTCATTGGCTTTTGAGTACGATTACCAATACATGATTGATGAAATTATCAATCAAATTAAAATTGCTTGTGATGAAGCTGAAGTAGATGTTCCTAATATTTTTACTGAATTCGGTTCATTTACCGTAGGTGAAAGTGGTGGTGCGATTTATCAGATTCTTTACCAAAAACAACAAAATGACAGAGAAAAATGGAATATGATTGATTCTTCTTTCATAACTACTTTACCTGACACTTGGGCAATTAACAAACGATTTATTATGCTGGCTGTAAACCGGTGGAATGATACTTACGAACGGGTTCTATTAGGCGGACTTACTTGTGATAGTGACGATTATTACAATTCCGAACAAAATATGAATGCCATTTACTTACCTAAATATAATAAAGAAAAGCCTTTATATATTGGTTTCTTCAATACAGGAGCTTATCAGGAAACGATTGGTGGTTATGGAGGATTACACCACTGTTTAATCCCACAACCTAAGCACATTTTGATAGATAGAGATGAGAATGGATTTTTGGCAACTGAAGTCTTTTCAGAAGAGCAAACATCAGATCAAGTATTGAAGATATTAGGGTACAGTAAAAAACAATAAAAAAAATCGCAAATTGTACTATATTTTTATAAATTTTATTAATTTGCATAACAATCTTTAAGGGTTTTTATAACCTTTGAATTCAAAAAAAAAAAAGAAAAAATGAAAGGACCAATTAGTCAGTTTATTGAAAAACATTATTTACACTTTAACTCTGCATCTTTAGTTGATGCTGCAAAAGCATACGAGCAACAATTGGCAAATGGAGCCAAAATGATGGTAAGTATGGCTGGAGCAATGAGTACTGCCGAAATTGGAAAGATTTTTGCAGAAATAATTCGTCAGGACAAAGTTCAAATCATTTCTTGTACAGGTGCAAATCTAGAAGAAGACATCATGAATCTAGTAGCACACTCTCACTACGAAAGAGTGCCTAACTATCGTGATTTAACTCCTCAGGATGAGTGGGATTTATTAGAGAGAGGACTAAACAGAGTTACAGATACTTGTATCCCTGAGCATGAAGCATTCCGTCGTTTGCAAAAACATATCTACAAAATATGGAAAGATGCAGATGATAAAGGAGAGCGTTATTTCCCACATGAATTCATGTACAAAATGTTACTTTCTGGTGTATTAGAAGAATACTACGAAATTGACTTAAAAGATAGCTGGATGTATGCTGCAGCAGAGAAAAATTTACCTATTATTGTACCAGGATGGGAAGATAGCACAATGGGGAACATTTTCGCTTCATACGTAATCAAAGGTGAATTAAAAGCATCTACGATGAAATCTGGAATCGAATATATGGTTTTCTTATCAGATTGGTACCCTAAAAATAGCACTAACGGAATTGGATTTTTCCAAATTGGTGGTGGTATTGCTGGAGATTTCCCAATTTGTGTGGTACCAATGTTATACCAAGATATGGAAATGCACGATGTTCCGTTTTGGAGCTATTTCTGTCAAATTTCAGATTCAACAACCAGTTATGGTTCATACTCTGGAGCCGTTCCTAATGAAAAAATTACTTGGGGTAAATTAGATATTAAAACACCTAAGTTCATTATAGAGTCAGACGCTACCATTGTAGCACCGTTAATTTTTGCATATTTATTAGATTTATAGAATAACTTTATGAAAAGAGTAATAGTTGATTACGCTAAACTTACCAATGAAATTTTAAACTTATTAGTTGATAAATTTCCTGATGGTTATGATGATTCGGATGTTATCCGTTTTAGAAATGCTAAAAACGAATTGATAGAAGCCGTTGAAGTACGTACAGAAGATACTATCTATTTAGTAAAAATTAGTACTAAACTTGCTGATAGAATTGAAAATTACGATGAAGATGATGAAATCGATGCAGATGTTGACACAATCGAACCAATAAAAGGTCTTGATCTAGACGACGACGCTGCTGACGATGACGACGATGAAGATGAAAACTTAGACAAGCCAGATCTTGACGGAGATGATGACGATGAAGACCGTGAGAAAGATATCGCCGATGAGGATGATGACGAAGAAGATGAAGATTAATTAATCTGAATATTTCAAAATAAAAAAGGAACTCATATTATGAGTTCCTTTTTTATTTAGTAAATTACCTACAAAAATATAAGCCAATGAAAACAGAAATATTACACGCCAAGCTAAAAGAAAATTTTGGATTTGAAAAATTCAGACCAAACCAGGAAGATATTATAAATACAATACTTTCTGGTCGGGATACTTTAGCAATTATGCCAACTGGTGGAGGAAAATCTATCTGTTTTCAGTTACCGGCATTAGTATTGCCAGGAATTACAATCGTTATTTCTCCTCTTATTGCCTTGATGAAAGATCAAGTCGATAGCTTGAAAGCAAACGGAATTGCTGCTTGTTTTATAAACAGTAGCCAATCTGAGCAAGAGCAGCAATTTTATATGGAAAGCTTAAAATCTAACACAATAAAGTTGGTTTACATAGCTCCCGAAAGCTTATCTTATCTAGATATTATTTTTAATCAATTAACGGTAAGCTTAATAGCAATAGACGAAGCGCATTGTATCTCGGCTTGGGGACATGATTTCCGTCCTGCTTATACTAATTTAGGATATCTAAAAAATCGCTTCCCCTCTACTCCTGTCCTTGCATTAACGGCAACTGCCGATAAAGCGACGAGAACCGACATTACAAAACAACTAAATTTAAATAACCCGAAAACGGTTGTTGCTTCTTTTGATAGAAAAAATTTAAGTCTGGAAGTACGTCCTGCTCTCGACAGAGTAAAACAAATTATAGATTTTATAGAAAAGAAACCTCATGAGTCTGGGATCGTTTATTGCTTAAGTAGAAAAACAACCGAAGAACTTGCCCAAAAATTACAAAAAAGAGGAATTAATGCCAAAGCATATCATGCTGGTCTAGATAATAAACTACGTTCTAAAACTCAGGATGATTTTATAAACGACGATTGCCAGGTTGTTTGTGCCACAATTGCTTTTGGGATGGGAATCGATAAATCAAATGTTCGTTGGGTAATTCATTACAATTTACCTAAAAATATAGAGGGTTATTATCAGGAAATCGGAAGAGCTGGTCGTGATGGTTTGCCATCAGAAACTATTTTGTTCGAAAGTTACAGCGATGTTATTCAGTTGCAGAAATTTGCTTCTGAAGGTTTAAACGCCGAAGTACAACTTGCAAAATTAGAACGAATGAAACAATATGCGGACGCTTTAAGCTGTCGCAGAAAAATCTTGCTTTCTTATTTTGGCGAATTAGTAAATGAAAACTGTGGTAACTGTGATATTTGCAAAAATCCTCCTAAGTTTTTTGATGGAACCGTTATTGCTCAAAAAGCGCTATCAGCCATTACACGTTTACAAGAAAAAGAAACTTTAGCAGTAATTGTCGACTTTCTTAGAGGTTCTAAAAACGCTCATATTTACGAAAACGAATATCAGAATTTAAAAACTTATGGTATTGGTGCCGATATTTCTTGGTACGATTGGAACCAATATTTAATTCAGTTGATCAATTTAGGCTATTGCGAAATTGCTTTTCACCAACACAATAAAATTTTACTGACTTCTTTTGCTAAAAAAGTATTGTTTGAAGGAGAAAAAGTTCAGCTTACAACAGTAGTTAAGAAAGCTATTGAGCAAATTGAAATACAAGAAAAAGCTACTAAAGCTAAGCCAAATTCTCTTTTTGAAATACTCAGACAATTGCGCTACAAAATCTCTAAAGAAGAAGAAGTTCCAGCTTATGTAATTTTTAGCGATGCTGTTTTAAGGCAAATGGAATTATTACGACCAATGAGCGATGATGAACTTATCGCAATTGACGGAGTCGGAAAAGCCAAACTCGAGAAGTATGGTTCCGATTTTGTAAATGCAATAATCGATTTTTTCAAAAGCAAAAAAGCTCCAAAGGCAAAATCTAAAAAAGAAAGCAGCACATATAAAGTAACCTTAGAGTTATTTCAGGAAGGGATTTCTATTGAGGCTATCGCAGCAAAAAGAAAACTTGGTATTTCGACAATTGCATCTCACTTAGCCAAGCTTTATGTTGATGGGCATGATATTAATTTATCTGATTATGTCTCTGATGCCGAAGTTATCCAGATAAGAAAAGCCCAAGTAAAACTTGAAAATCCTGAAACACTAAAGCCCTATTATGACTTTTTTGAAGAGCAAATTTCTTATGATAAAATACGTTTAGGTCTGGCGATTATTGAGAAGAATTATTAAAATATGATAAATTCACGTACTCATTAAACGATATTACACCTCTAAATCTTTGTCAAAGTTTTGAACTTTGACAAAGATTATTGTGTTTCTTACAGAGATTTATCGCACTCAAAAAAACAAGCTTGCAGAAAATTATCCATCAAAATTGAGACGAATTATATTTTTATTCGTTTAAAAAATCCGTTTTATCAACGTTTTTGCTTTAGCAAATCCGTATCATCTGCGTTCCTTTAAGACTTTCTAGCGGAATCGAAGGACACAAACTACTCGCATATCAACAAAAACAAGACAAATTGCAATTACTCTTCGACTCGACTCAGGAGGACAAATTTGAAACTTTAATCACAAAATCTTTTAGAAACTAGGATAATCCTTAGCCCTGATGGGAACGGCATCCTTTTTATTTTTCCTTTAAAAATAAAAAGATATAGTGTCCCGATAACTATCGGGAAGCAGGAATAGCTCCAAAAAAAAATCCTGTGAATTACTATTTCACAGGACTTTTAATATTTAATTGTAGCGTTTTATTAACTACAAATATCTTTCTTGAAAAACTTTTTGATGATGTTTTTGGTGACCAATAATTACAAAACCCAAAGCTCTAACTGATATCTGATTATTTGATGCTGTACCAATTCGTTTAAGCTGCTCTTCTGATAAACTTTTATAGAACAATAAATTCGAATGTCTTACTGCCGAAAGTTCCGTTAATAGATCCTGAATGCTTCTTGCGTTTGCATTCGTATTATCTACATAATCATTTTCATCAAAACTTGGCAATCCTGTTTTATCGTTTCTAGAAAAACGTAAAGCACGATATGCAAAAATACGTTCGGTGTCGATTATGTGCTGAATGATTTCTTTGATTGTCCATTTTCCTTCGGCATAACGATAATCAAATTTATCCATTGGGATATTCTGAACAAACTTTATAAAATCATGCAAAGAAATTTCTAATTCTTCAATCAAATTTACATCTCCTGCTTCACGGATATAAGTTGTAAATCCGCCAGAATACTCGTTTTCTAATAATTGTGATCCTAACATAATAATTAAATTTAAGCTGAATTTCTACTTGCGTTTGTATTTCCGAAAAGCGAACGCGTTACTATTTTCTCATAAACTTTGATTAGGTCTTCATCGACTTTATCTTGCTTGTTTAATTCATTAATTCTTAACAAAGCATATTGTTGTATTGTTAACAATGGCAATACTATACGCTCTCTTATCTGAATTGATGCTTTACCATCAGGATAATTCTCCATTAACTCTTTATGTCCGGCTATTTTTAATAAGAGACGTTTAGTTTCCGAAAATTCATCGTAGATAATTTGCCAAAACTCTCCAAATTCAGGGTCTTTCCTCATGTAAGCTGTTAATGGTAAAAATGATTTTGCCAATGACATCATACTATTTTCTAACAAGGTTTTAAAGAATAATGAATTATCATATAAATCCTGAACTTTTTCCCATTGGTTTGTTTCTTCAAAATGTCTTAAAGCTGAACCTACCCCAAAGAAACCTGGTACATTTTGCTTTAACTGACTCCAAGAACCTACAAACGGAATAGCTCGTAAATCGGCAAAATCCAGATTCTCTGACTTGCTTCTTTTTGATGGTCGACTACCTATATTTGTTTTAGAGTAATATTTTAAAGTACTCATTTTTTCCAGATAAGGAATAAACTTAGGATGATTCTTAAAGCTTAAATACTCTTGATACCCTAGTTCTGCTAGTTGATCTAATATATCTTTTTCATCTACAGTCAACTCATTTTTACCTTTACTAAATACCTGATTTGTAACTCCAGCACTTAATAAATTCTCTAAATTATAGCGACAAGAATCTAATGTTCCAAAATTTGAACTAATAGTTTGTCCTTGTATTGTAATCTGAATTTCGTTATTCTCGATTTTTGGACCTAGTGAAGCATAAAATTTATGTGTTTTTCCTCCTCCACGAGCTGGTGGTCCTCCACGTCCGTCAAAGAAAATAGCTTTAATTCCGTATTTTCTTGAGATTTCGGTAAGTGCTTCTTTGGCCCTGTATATACTCCAGTTTGCCATTAAATACCCTCCATCTTTTGTGCCGTCTGAGAATCCTAACATTATAGTCTGCTTGTTTCCTCTTTCTATCAGGTGTTTTGCATATTCTGGATTTGTGTACAATTGCTCCATAATTTTATGGGCTTTTTGTAAATCATCAACAGATTCAAAAAGTGGGATTATATCAACTGTTGGACTTTCCCAATTGTTTAATCTAATCAATGCAAAAGTCTCCATTACATTCAGCGCACTTTCGTTATTACTGATTATATAGCGATTTGCTCCATACTCTCCATTATTTTCTTGTATGGTTTTAATAGCTTGAATTGACTCTATTGTTGATTTTGTAATTTCGTTTTCAAACACATTAGGATTAAGATCTCCTTTTACTTTTGAAAGGATTGCTATCTTTTCGTTCTCTGATAAATCATAATAATTAGCAGGAAATACAGTAGAGTTAGACTTTAAGTAATATGTTACAACATCTTTAAAAACAGCATCATGTATTTTACTATTCTGACGAATATCTAGTGTTGCAAAATAAAAACCAAACAAGTTAATTTTTATAAGTAACGCCTCTAATTCGTCTAAATATAACGACTGGTGCTTCTCGATAATTATATCTTTTATCTTGTTTAATTGTGTTTTAAACTCGTCTAAAGTGATGTAAATTTCCCCTTTTGAATAAAAAACAGAACGATATAATTTAAACTCTAAATCCGAAACTAATGTATCTACTCCCGCAAAAGTCAGTTTTCTTTTTAGGTTGCGTATCTCTACATAGTAACATTTTAGAATCGAAGTTCTCAAACGTTCTGCAACTTTTAAGGTAATTGCTGTGGTTACAAATGGGTTTCCGTCACGGTCTCCTCCTGGCCAAAATCCTAGTTTTATCAATGGATTTTGAATTGATTTTCCGTGAAAGATATTCCTTTGAAGATAATGTACTATTTCGCCCGAAGTTTCGTAAAATACATTCTCTAAGTACCAAATTAAACTTACCGCTTCGTCGTAAGGATTTGGTTTTTCGTTTTGTATAAATGGTGTTTTTCCTAATTGAGCAAGTAATTTCTTAATTTTAAGCAAATCATTTGCACGAATCGCATCGGTTAGGTCATTAATAATACCTAATACTGGCCCTGGGTAAAATTGCGTAGGGTGCGCAGTTAAAACGGTACGAACATTAAAGTCTTCTAAAAACTCTACTAAATCATCTTCTTTTTCTTTAGCATCAGACTTTTCTTTGATATCACGAAGCGATCCTCTTCCTTCCATATTGTTTACAGTAGGAAAAGCTGCATCTTCGATAGCATCAAACAATACAATTTGTCGCTCGATATATTGAATAAATCGAAACATTAAGTCGATTTTATCTTTCTCGGAAGCATTATTTAAATACTTTCCTGAGAAAAAATTCACAATTTCTTTAGGTGTTTCTTGTTTTTTGAAGCCTGTTTCGCAAACTTCAGTAAATAAAGGAAGTAAAACCCCAGTATTATCAATAGAATCAAATGGCAATGTAATAAAGACACTATTGTAAATATGGTATTTAGAAAGAACGTCTTGATTAAAACGTTCAATTTTAGGAAGCGTATACATAATGTGTTATAGTTGGTTGGTTGTTAATAGTTAATTTTTCATAAAAAAACCCCAAGAAAAACTTGAGGTTATATTCAATATAGCATTCAAGGTCAATTACATATTTTTAAAAATAGTATGCATCAAACGCTTCTTATCATTAATACTTTCTTCTAACGAGATCATAGTTTCTGTTCTGTAAACTCCTTCGATATCATCAATCATAAAGATAACTTCTTTAGCATGTTTCGTATCCTTTGCTCTTATTTTACAGAAAATATTGAATTTTCCTGTAGTTACAGATGCTACTGTTACGAATGGAATTTGATTAATACGCTCTAAAACAAATTTTGTTTGAGATGTATTATTCAAGAAAACACCTACATAAGCTATAAATGAATATCCTAATTTATCATAATCCAAGGCTAATGAAGATCCCATTATTATTCCGGCATCTTCCATTTTTTTCACCCTTACATGTACTGTTCCTGCAGATATCAATAATTTTTTTGCAATGTCAGTAAACGGTACTCTTGTGTTGTCTATCAACATGTCTAAAATCTGGTGATCTACTTCATCCAAACGAAATTTACTCATAATTCTTTAATTAATATTACTAATTGCTATTACAAAGTATAAAAATATATATAAAAAATAACAAAATGACAAAAA
>NZ_NCWQ01000101.1:0-16743 GCF_002156885.1 Flavobacterium sp. AJR
ATTGGTTTGTCAATATTTTTCTCGATTGCATTTTGTAGTAATGCAGAAGCTTTTTCTAATAAATCGGTATCTCTCTGTTTATTGATATAACCTTTTAAGAGAAATGAATGTTTACGAAAATTCTTAAGAGCATAATTTTCAATATCATTAATATCAAAGCCTTCCTCTTTAAGAATTTCATCATAGGTACTGGAATCTCCGTCAATAATTTTGGAGATAATTGCCTCGTCTATCTTTTTGATGAAGTTATTTTTCATAATTCAAAACTTTCAATTTTTCTTTTATAAATGGTAACTTGCGATCTAATCGCTTTTTAATATTTGTCAGTTCATCGATCCCGATGCCTAGTAACTCTGACAAGTCGTTTCGTTTCATACCATTAATTATATATGGTTCGAACAATAATAACTCATCATCTGTGGCTCCCATAGCTGTTAATTCATCATGGCATATAGATAATAATGATTGGTAATCGGAATCGTCAAAAGACATTTCGACATCATTATCCATAATTTCAAATGTTTCATTTGCTTTATCAAGTTCAGCATTTAATGTGTTTGAAATAACACTATCTAACGCACTTATTATTTGCTTTCGGAAATCAGGAAACTTATCAAGATACCAGTTCCGACCCCCTTCTCTTAAAAAGGCTTCGATCGTATCATTAATCATGTCTTCAATCATAATACCCCTAAACCCCTTTTGATAATTGTATTTGATTCCAAAAACAGTCTTAAGCCTTATGATAGCGTGTTTGAAAAGAATAGCATAAAACTCCGAAGTGTAAACCTCCTGAAGCGCTCTGCATTTCTCATCAAAAGTTGCAACCTCTCTATTATTTGACTTCATTTATATAGTAATGCTTAAATTTTTTAAAAATTTTCCATAGCGATGGCAATTTATGAAATTTATATAGCATTACAATGTATATGAGAGGTTTAACTTAAACAAAAAATATGAGCAAATCAGCAAATTATTTAATATCTGGCGTGTGGAAGGATTCAAATGATAATATTACACATGTAATGTTGCATCCGGTAAATGATGGAGATTCTTTCAACGCAGGGGTTAAAACCTCAGAAGCAGATACGATAGGATTATTAAAAAAAGGAAATGTTATTAAGACGGTAATATGGGGTTATCCTGGATGGAGTATTAAATCTAAGGTAACATATGTTCAGAGTGCTGGAAAAGAATATTTAAGAAGTGATGCAAATGCTACTACAAAAGATAATCTAGACAATTTAATATCAATGAAAACAATTAAATAATTATAAATATGGATAAGAGTTTACATTTAGATTCGGTAATTAAAACGCATCAAATTACAAAAGAGGAGGGGCTTTTAAATAAGCACAAAGACAAAAACAAGGAAGTTAAAGAGGCTTTACAGCAGAAGTATGAAAGCAATATTTACTCTCCTTTTAATTCTGGTTCCTATGCAAAAAATACTGCTATGAATACCAAATTTGATTTTGATATGGTATGCCCTTTTAAAAGAAATGCGTTTGGTTCTAATGGCACATTAAAGCAGATGTACGAAGATGTTTTTGATTTTTTATATGAGAAATACAAAGATGAGGCAAATGTCAGAAAGCAAAAAGTTTCTATTGGGATTGAGTTTTTTGCAGATGAAGACAGGGATGTTGTAAAAATTGATGTTGTACCAGGGCGTGAATTAAATCAAGATCAATACAAAGATGATGAAAGCCTTAACCTCTACGTTTACTACAAATATGGAAACTTTGACCAAGGCAGTGAAAGAATTAAAACTAATGTACAGGCCCAAATCAAAAATATTAAAGATAGAGCAACAAAAGAAAAAGATTCCATTAGAAAGATCATCCGTCTGCTTAAAGTCTGGAAGAATACCAAGTATAATAACCCTGCGAAATCCTTCTTTTTAGAATTGATTACAATTAAAGCTTTTGACAATAAAGATGTATCGGGGAATTTATGGAGTAAGCTAGAAACCGTATTGCAATATATCCGTGACGAAGTTACCGGCGAAAGTTTTACATTGAAAGATCCAGGAAATGGTTCTAATGATTTAATCGATACTTTAACGACATTAGAGAGACAAACCCTATCTGATGATATGAAGAATATGCTTGAAAGAATTGAGGATAACGATGAAAATATCAAAACGTATTTCCCTGAAAATTCAAAATTTCTTGAGGAAGAAGAAAGTGACAACAAATACGAAAATAAAGGAAACGGATTCTATTCTAATCCACCAAAAAATGAAAGATTCGGTTAAATGATGGACAAAAGACTAAATACAATCCAGCAAATTTTTTCCGAACTAAATGGTATTTCAATTGAGATACCATTTAGTTCGGATTTAGAATTTAACATAGTTGGAAAAATTAAAGTTCCAGTCGAATCAACAGACGATTATTTATTTTTCGATGTTAAGATTCATCCCGAATATCCGTCAAAAAGAATGGATAACGAATCTATTACTTTTTCCAATAGTTCTTATTTAGAGTATGGACATGTAATGGGAGATGGTTCCATTTGCATACATACGTCGCATCAGACCGATTTAAAGAAGAAAATTGAAATCGATATTAGTTCATTAAAAAGATGGATTTGGAAATATTATTTAAATAAAGATAATGATTTACATTATGAGCATTTAATTTTACAGCCTAAAGAATTTAAAGACAATCATTTTTCTTTTCTGTTTACAGAAGTAGACGATATCTTTAGTAAGAAGCAATTTGGTTTTTTCGAATATGCAAAAATAAATAATGGACTATTTCATAAAAAGATTATTCTAAATAACGTTATCCTTGAATTTAGAGATTCTTTAAGTAAAAAAATTGCAGAATGTAAATGGAGTAGTGCAATAAAGCAATTATCTAATAAAAATGTTGGAATATATTTATATTTAGAGAAACCTCCATCAATAATGGGGAAGTTTTCAATAAATAATTGGGAAGATTTAGAAGGCTTGGTTGATCAAAATCTTCACAGTTTTCTTTATAATGTCCAGAAAAACAACTCAAAACTGAAGGGACAACCTATTCCTTTTTTAATCGGTTATAGAATATCTGAAAAAGAGATACACTGGCAAGTAGCTATTTTAGAAATTGGGAAATTTCCAATTGAGTCTTATAAAGAAGACAAAGTATGGAAAGGTGGATTTATTCATGAAGATATTATATGGGGTATCACTAAAAATTGTTCTTATGATTATTTCTTTGGCAGAGGTAGATTAACCGAAAATATTACTAAAAGCAAAATACTTATCATTGGGATAGGCGCAATAGGTAGTATGGTTGCGACAACGTTGACAAGATGCGGCTGTACCAGTATTGATGTAGTTGACTATGATATTAAAGAACCAGAAAATGTATGTCGGTCTGAATATTCTTTTTTAACAGGGATTTGTAATAAAGTAGATGATTTATCCAATGAATTATTCTCAATATCTCCTTTTGTTGAAGTTGGAATAATTAATCCAGTTATGTTTCATATTGACGCAAAAATAGCACAAGGATTGAACAGTACTAATACTAAATTGCAAGAAAAACTACTTCATTATGATATGATTATAGATTGTTCAACAGATAACGATTTGTTGTATATTTTGAGTAATCTTAAACTGAACAAGTACATAACACTATCAATAACTAATAATGCCAAAGACCTTGTTTGTTCAGTTGAATCAAATAGTTATAATTGGGTAATGAATCAATATGAAAATGTTTTGGAAAATGAGATGGAAGATTTACATAATCCAACTGGATGTTGGAGTCCAACATTCAAGGCTTCATATAATGATATCAGTACATTGGTTCAATTTGCCATTAAGCATATTAACATGAAATTGAGTGATGATAGTAAAAGTTTGAGAAACTTTGTTTTAAGTACGAATGAGAATAATATATTTTCAATAAAATTAGATGAGTTTTGACATATAAAATAACTGAATTAGGTTTAACAATGGAGATAGATGATAATTTATTATCTACTATTATTGATATTGGAGTTCAACATTACCCGAATGAGTTTGGAGGCTTCTTAATTGGTAATTATTCACAGACGCAAACCCATTTAAAAATAACAGATACAATTCTCCCAAATAAATATAAAGGGACACCTTACTTGTTCGAGAGAGATACAATAGGAATAGATGATAAATTAAAGCAATTTTACGATGAGGAACCTAAGAAATATTACCTTGGAGAGTGGCAT
Source organism: Flavobacterium sp. AJR (assembly GCF_002156885.1). Taxonomy (NCBI): domain Bacteria; kingdom Pseudomonadati; phylum Bacteroidota; class Flavobacteriia; order Flavobacteriales; family Flavobacteriaceae; genus Flavobacterium; species Flavobacterium sp. AJR. The sequence continues at coordinate 4,207 of NZ_NCWQ01000101.1, forward strand.
ACCCATCCAAACAATTTACCAATACCAAGTAGTACTGATATCAATGCCATTAATTCAATTGCAAATCATCCTGAAGTATCAATTAAAAACCCCTTAATACTGATCATAGGTTACGACAAGACCAAGATTGAACTTGGTTTCTATGTTCAATTTAAAAATAAAATATATAGATATGAGTAATAAAATTAAATTAGGAGATTTATTTAGTGGATTGCAGAACCAAATGGTTGCTCAATTAAACACAAACAGAGAATTTATTTTACATCCGGGCTCAAAAGGAGATTCTTTAGAAAATGTTTGGATAGAATGGCTGAGAAAATATTTACCTAATAGATATTGTGTTGACAAAGCAATAGTGGTTGATAACACTGGAAGTTTAAGTCATCAATTAGACTTAGTGATTTATGATCAACAATATACACCTTTTGTTTTTACCCAGAATGGGATTCATTACATTCCTGCGGAGGGTGTATACGCTGTGTTTGAAGTAAAGCCTGACTTACAAGGTAAAGTCGGAGAAGATAATTTTTTCGAATATGCGGGTAAAAAAATTGAAAGTGTTAGAAGTTTAAAAAGGACTTCTGTCAAAATTATTAATGCTGGAGTTGAAGTACCAGCCCGCCCATTAACGAAAATAGTAGGAGGAATATTAACAAGTACAAATTCATTTACTCATTCAAATAACAATACAATTGAAGGCCATCTGAAAAATCTAAAAAATTTACAGACAATAGAAATGGGTTGTGCAGTAGATTATGGTAGTTTTTACGTTAATTATGATGGTGTAGAAGACATAAGTAGTAAAGATTTTGACAAAAGGATTAATGATTATTATTTAAGCAGGAAATTTGAAAGCATTACTTTTAGTGACAAAGAAAACTCATTAGTTACATTTTTTCTTCAACTCACAAGATACTTGCAACAATCTATCGGAACAGTTGCAGCAATTGATTTAAATGCTTATGCTAAAACTATTGGATTTGAAATTGATCAGAAAATTTAATACAAATTATAGATAAAGCAAAAAAATGCTCAAACCAGAGTCTTAACCTGCAGGATCAGAAATATGGAGTCAGATCGTTTTCAGGAAATTAGAAGAAAGACTGAAGAAACAACAAATCAAAAGTTTCCTCCAACAACTGAAATTGAATAACAAAAATTCCTTATACAAATATGTCTAACTGCATTAAATTTGCCATATGATGATAACTCTACGATACATTTCTATTGATAGGAATGTTTAAGAACTTTTCTAAATCCTCTACAAAAAAGTTCGACATTAGTTCGGGCGTGGCTACTAAGACAAAGCTTCAGAGAAATCTGGAGCTTTTTTTTATTACAAAATCTAAGCCATCAGGCTCATATCCGCCGCCGCGGACAAAGGTTCGAGTCCTGTTGAGACTACTAAGACAAAAGCTTCAGAGAAATCTGGAGCTTTTTTTATTTTTTTATTCCTTCCCGACCTTTTTCAATTTTATAACATCTATAATATTATCAAAGAAAATCTGAGGTTTCAATTGTATTTTTTATTTTTAGTTTGGCTATCAATTTCTTTAGTGTTTCATCTTAGATAAAATTTCCAATCTTTTTAAAACAAAAAAACTTAGATTTAACAGCATTAATTACAAAAAAACATATGAAAAAAGTTATTTGCCTTTTGCTTTGCCATTTGACGCTTCTGTCTTTTGGACAAGAAGCAGCACCAAAAAATAAATTAATCAGAGGGTTTGTTTTTGATAACTCCGAATATGCAAGCATTCCTTTACCAGCTGTTGAAGTTCCTATTGAAATAATAGGAACGGATAGAAAGACAAAAACAGACGATGATGGCAAATTTGAAATTGAAGCAAAAGAAGCTGACGTATTAATTATTCAAGGAGACTTTATTAAAACCCGAAAGATTTTAATTACAGATAAAAACTGCTATGAAATTAATCTCGGTACAGTGACCGGCACTTACTCAATTTCTTTTCAAAGTAAAAAAGCCGCTAGACAAAGTAATAGGTTCTATCGTAAATTAGTGAAAAAATTGTTGGAAAAGATTAAAAGCGGGTTTTATGATTGTGTTGATTAAAGATACATAATAAACATTCCTTCCCAAAAATAAATGTACCTCATGAAAACAATAATTTTTATATTATTAAGTGTTTTTTCAATAGTAAATGGTCAAAATAAAAAGACTAATAGCGCAGTAAGAGATTTTTCTTTAAAAAATTCCCGAAGGTTATACCAAGCGTAAATAGGTAGAGACAATTGACATTTGCACAACTTTTCATAAGCTAGACTACTAAAAATCACGTACTTTTCTTCTCGATTTAGATTTCGAGTGCGAAGTCAGGGGACATTCGCACAGCTTTTCATAAGAACACTTCGAAGATCGCTTTTTTTATTCTTCCAAGTATTCACAGTATTTTAAAAACAGATAATTATTACTTTTAATTATTTCAAAGAATTTGTCGAATGCTGTTTCGTTAGTATTATATAATTTTGATAAATCTGAAATTAATTCTTTTGTTTTATTTTCTTCCAATTTCTCATTTCTATAGAAGCCTAAAAGTGAAGCACCTATTCCAAAAAGTTCAAAATTGTATTTTTCAAATAAGTGTTTTGCTAAAGCGTAATTTTCAAAAGGATTTAGGTCGCTTTCAAAGTAACCATTCGGGAAACCGCAAATTCCTTCATATGGTTTTTCTACAGGAACAATTTTAAGAATTACCTGTTCGTCTAAGTAATCAAGTGGCGTTCGATTAACTTTCTCTAAAATTAAAATTTCGGCTTCGTCAATTGTTAATTTTCTTTCACAAACAGATGTGAAGTCAATGTCTTTTGCTTGTTTCAATAAGTTCTCCTTTCTAATGAAAAACTCAGATGGTGTTGAAAGATAGCCCAAATGTTCACCATCTTCAAAACACGATTTATCAAGCCCTGATAAGTCATATCCTTCTGTTTCGTCAAGATCATTTGAATTTATCGAATGTCCACTTGTATATTCAGCTTGCCCTAAATCATCAAGTGTCAAAATTATTGTCTTATCAGAATTATTTTGTTTATAAGTCTGATAAATTTCAATTAGCTCATCGAAAGATTTTAGATTTTCGATTACAAAACTGTCAAATAAATTTTCCTCACTTGACTGATTCGATGTTAATGGTTGTATTTGCATAGTGTTTGTTTAAAATAGCAGGTAACCTTTTGGTTAATTTTTTGAAGTCAAACCTACAGGAATCATTAAACTGTCTTTATCGTACATATTTATGTAAATTCGTAGAGTATCATCCGTCATATCTTCCCAATATACTTTATAAGTATCAAGTGAACCTTTCATTCCTTTTTCTACATTAGGAGTTTCAAAAAGACAACAACTTCCTTCTCTATAAAATCTAACTGTTTCTCCATTCGGACCTTTCAATGCACTTAAAAATCTTCGTTCATTTTTTGGCCCCATACTTTCGGAACGACCTCCTACCTTAATTGGATTTGATTCAGTAAAACCATAACTCTTATCAGAACTTTGATCAAGCAAGTGAAAGTAATCCAGCTCAACCTGTCCCTCTTTTTTTAAAAGCGCTTTTTCTAATTGCTTTTGTTTACTATTACACGAAAGAAATAATAATAAAATTAAGGAAAAAAATGTTTTCATAGAGAATCTTTTTTTTACAATGTTGGCTAACATTCTGGTACTACAGCAGGTTTGGGACTAAATTAAGCCATTATTCGAATTTGCCACCCGACCGATAGCGAACAGACCAAGCAAATCATCCCATATACAAAACAATTTTTCCACCAAGGCTATTGCCCAAATCCGTTGTAGTAGCTGTTACCTGCTGGCTTTTGTTATTGCTTCTTCAATACTTTTTAGAGCGTTTATTTCTGATTTCATCCATATTTCGCTATCATAACCATTAGCTATCAACCAGTCTTTTAACGTTTCCAAATCTCGTAAGTTATTTAAGTCGGATTGAGCTATAAAAAAAGAACAATATGCTATTTCATTTCTATCCCCAATATTTAACATAAATAAGTCTAAAAGAAACTTACCAGCTCTTGAAACAATCTCATTTTTAATATAAGGTGTCAACATTTTGTCAAATCCAAATGCGACAGACTTAATTAGTATATCTCGGTCGTCTTCATTCCAATTTATAATATCTTCTTTTAAATCTTCCCAATCTTTTTCAGAAAAACTATTAAGTTTATTTTGTATTTCGTGACTTCCACCACCCCAAGACCAATAATCACTATCTACATATTCATTTTTTAATAAATAGTCATAAACTCCTAAAACTCTACAGTTTTGACTTTTAGTTTTTGAGTGCACTTTAAAATTCTTCTTCCATTTTTTTATTTCTGGGTGACAAAATCCGTTCTGCATTTTTGAATATAATTCTTGGGCTAATAGTCTTTTTTCATTATCGTACTTGACTTCAAATTTTCCATCAATTCCGTAGGCAACACAATCAGATACAATATTTTGTTCCAATTCACTCCAATTAGAAAAATCATCAATAAGAGAATTCCAATCATTCTCAGAAAGTTCAATCAAAATTCTATGCAATTCTAAGTTCTCTTTTGATTCCCAAGTTTTAGATTCTATGTTATTTTTTACAAAAGAATATATCTTCAGAATATTCTGATTTGAACTTTTAAAATTTGAAATTAGTTTTTCCGTCATTTTGTTTAAGCTTGCAGGTAACGTTCTGGTACTACAGCGGGTTTGGGATTAAATTAAGCCCATTCTTCGGATTTGCCAAATCATTCCAAATACAAAACCATCTTTCCATTAAGCCAATTCCCCAAATCCGTTGTAGTGGCTGTCATGGGCAGTATTACCATTCCCGCCACTCTTCGGTTATATCTTCGCCTTTTGGGTTATAGCCTTTTTTTTTACCTGCTGAAATAATGATTTCTGCAATTTGTTCTCTTTCACCAGTCTCAATAAGTTGATATCCACATTTTTTATTGAGTTCGTTTAACTCTTGGATTTTTGACTTGATTATTTCAATTCCATCTTTTTTTGAGTTACTCTTTGCGATTCCTAAAATATAGCTTTGCAAAATTATTACACATTGATTTACATCTTTCTCGGTATAGTCTGGATTGGCTGCATTCATGTAGTTAATCATACCTGTTTTAAGAGTTTCAATATTAATCAGTAAGTCTTGATACTCTTTTGGAACATCAGATTTTTTAAAATCAGACTTGTTAGAATTCTGCGCACATGAATTAAAGAAAAAAGCTAAGAGTAGAAAGGTTTTTATTCTCATTGTTTCTATTTAAACGAAAGGTTGTCTAATATTGTGCACAACGTTCCTGTACTACAGCGGGTTTGGGACTAAATTATGCCCATTCTTCGGATTTGCCACCCGAGCGATAGCGAACAGGCGAAGCAAATCATCCCAAATACAAAACAATTTTTCCATTAAGCCTATTGCGCAAATCCGTTGTAGCAGCTGTTAGATACAATGCTTTTTAGTTTAATATACGTGTTAGTGCTTCAAAACGTAAGATTCTGTTTGATTTTTGATTAGTTCCTTCTTTAGATCTTGATTTATAATCGTTTATAATCGGAATATGTTTTTCAAAATGCTCACTTAAAAATAATTCTGAATCATAGTTATCAATAAAACTTCTGTATTTTTCAATTTGAATATCGGTTATAACCTTGCCTGAAATAATTACACCGTAAATAAATGTAAATAATGAATAAAGATGTACTTTACCATTTAAAAAAGATTTTCTAAAATCATTACCATCTATTATTTTATTTATCTCATTAGTGATTTTTATAAACACTTCTTTATCTTTATCTTTATTTGGATATTCTTCATTAAATAATTCGTAAACTCTATTGATGTTTTTTGAAGTAATTTCCTCGTCTATTCCAAGTTTCATAAATGTTAGAAGATTGCTTACAAAAGTAATATCTCTCATTCTTCTTCTATCTGCTAGTCCAAATAAATTATTGTCTTCCCAAAATGGAAGTTCTGATAGTTCAGAGGCGAGTAACATAAATTCTCCTTCAAACTCAGCATTTCTTAACTCTTGTGGATTCAAAGTCATATTTCCACTATTTAAACGTAAAAACATTTGAACGATTTTTTCTCTTTCCACCTGAGTTCTAACAATTCTAATAGAGAATATATATGACCATATTGCCTGTTTATGTTTGTCATTAAGGTCTGAAAAGAAACAATTTCTAATTTCAGAAAATATACCTATTTCTGAATCTAAGGAACCTTCTTTCAGTTTATAACTATTTTGAATAAATTGAAAAACAGCACCTGTTCTTTGCTGTCCATCTACAATTGAATATTTTGTATCACCAGTTTCTGAATTTGTACCGGTATTCCATAAATAAATTTCAGGAATAGGTGAGCCAATTAAAATAGTTTCTATTAATTTTATTTGGTTTTTTTCAAGCCAGACATAGTTTCTTTGAAATGTATTGTCTACAGAAATCAAACCTTTAGTATGAAGGTCAAATAACCATTTTGTGCTTTGTGGTTGTATGTCAATTTGCTCAATTAGCTTCATTTAGATTTTGTTTTAATTTTTTTATTCCATTTATATGATATGATTCTACTGACTCCCAATTAGCGTAAATCCTATAATTTATATCACAGTAAATTTTATATTCCAATTGTAACTGAGTTTTAAATTCAGATAATTTTCTTTGCCAACTTTTTAAATCTTCATTTTCAAAATGTGGGTCATCATCTTTTACACTAATAAATTTTCTAAAGATATTAGATGTCATATTTGAATAATTATTTATTTTTTGATTTTGTGAAATTTCATAAAATGCAGACCAAAAATAGATATAAAGCTCATTTGAGACCAACACAATATCAAAATCTGAGTTTTCATTAAATTCTTTAAACTCTTTAAGCGGAGAAAAACTAAATTTTGTTTTCGCACTTCCAATAATCGAAATGTTATGAAAATGAATATTTAATTTAGAGGAAATAAATTTTTTAAATTTATCATAATAGAGTAGTGGATCTTCATCAACAATATTATTTTGAAAATACCATACGTCTTGACCTAGAAGATATTTATCGTAAATTTCTTTCTCGGTATTACCTTTTATAAATGTTGTTATTTCTTCTACTGTCATATTTATATCCTTGATAACATTGTGCCTAACTTGTATATATGTCTAACGACACCCGACTCATCTTCCCTAAATTGGGTCGACATGTCTGACAAATGTCAGTAATTATTTGTTCTCAAAAATAGGATTTTTATTTCATAAATCATCAAATGGGCTTTTTATTTGTTGAATATTTTTGCACTAACATGGGGGTAAATTTCGGTGGTTTTGCTGCTTTGATGACCAAATAATCCTTAAATACACTTAAATCAGTTCCGCTTTCAAGTAAATGGGTAGCAAAGCTATGGCGCAACCAATGCAAACTTATAGGTTTTGTTATGCTAACTTTTTTTAGTACCTGTTTTAATACACTTTGCAAACTTTTTTCAAGACAACTCAATTTAAATTCACAAAGCAATATCTGATTTAGATTGCGTTTGCGAAGTCAGGAGACATTCCCCTCATTATCTTTTATCTATTTCACGTATCTTATCCAGCAACTCCATTTCATCCTCAGGAAGAAGCTGTAAAACAATTTCAAGTAAGATTATTAAATCAATTGCGATTCCAGAGGAAATATCATTTTTAAGTAAACTAATACTTGTTTTAAGCAAAGAAGAAACCATTAGATTTAATTCATAATAAGAAGACAATTTTATTGGTACACTAAGCGAATTATTATTAGCATCGGGGTTTAGTTTTGTGAAAAATTCCATGTTACTCATTATTTTTTTAAGATTCTCTAATTTTTCAGTTTCAGCTATTTCCATGATATTTTATTATTTTTATTTGCATAGTTCAGGAAGTTTTTACAATAAAATAGGAACGTATATGACTAGACTTATACGTTCCTCCATTTATGACTGTCTATTTACAAATGCTAATAATTAAAGCAGCAAACACAGGTTCGAGTCCTGTTCCCGTAAAATCAAAAAGCTTCAGATTTCTCTGAAGCTTTTTTCGTTTCTAAACTTTCGTTGAAACTTTTATATTCGTTACGTTCATGGGACTATCTCAGCACAAACTTATCTTTATTTGTTAGTTTTCCTTTATCAAATACATTAACAAAATGAATTCCTTTTTTAAACTCTTTCATTCTAATTTCATGTTCAAATTTCAATGAATCATTTGGATATTTTACATTAGAAATATAACTGTAATTCAAAACAGAATTTCCAAATTTGATTTCCTTATTTTCACCCAATATATTATTCTCACTATCAATAACCTGAACATAATATTTTTTTTTCAAAGAAAGCCCCGAATTTAAAAACCCCACTATTGTAAAAGAAATTTTTAAGATATTTACTTTTTTTGCTTTATCAGTAACTGTAAATTTTCCTCTCTCTTCTTTAAAAGACTGTACCTCAAGGTTAGTCAATACGATTTCGTTGCTGTTTTTTTGTATTTCCTTCAAATAATTATTCCAAGCAATGAGAGTGTCATTTTTTTTCTTCACACTACCTAAAATCATTTTTGTACTGTCTCTTTGCATTTTATACAATTTCGCAATTTTTGATAGTTTTATTTTTTCTTTTTGCATAAGAGAAACAATGCTTTTCAATCGAAGTACTTCTTTTTTATATTTTATTATAACTACAGCATCAACATTAGTATTCTTTATTTCATATAATAAATTTTCTACTTTTTGCTTTTCGTTAATCAATTCATCTTTATAATAAATATTTTCGGAAATAGCAGTTTCAAGTTCTTTTTTTGATTCTATTAAATTCTTTACCAGTTCTATTTTTTCTACTTTTAAATCATTAGCTACTGTTTGAGCATATACATATTGATTGTAAGAATACCCCAATATCCCAAATAATACAAAACTATTTAAATTTTGAAGAGAAGCAATAAACATTTTATCTATTTTAAAAGTTGCACTGCAATTTCATTTTCCTGAAGAATTGCATAATCAAGAGCCGTTTTACTAAACCTATCTTGTATTGTTTTATCCGCTCCTTTATCAAGTAGAATTTTTATTATTGAATCAGCGCCAAAAGTTGCTGCAAAAATTAGTGCCGTTGCTCCATTGTAATTTCTTTGATTTATGGCTGTATTATGATTCAATAATAGTTGAACCATTTTATCCAATCGTTTAAAGCACACTCCCATAAGTGCCGTATTCCCCATTTTATCCTGAATGTTAGGGTTCGCCCCTTTTTTTAACAACAATTCGGCAGCTTCAAAATTGTCGTTATAGCATGCTATTATTAATGCAGTACTCCCTCTTTCATCCGCTCTATTAATATCTTCAACTAACAGCTTGTTCAATAGTTTGACATTATTGGTACGTGCAGCTGTAAAAATATCTTCTTGAGCAAAAGTTATAAAAGATGTAAATAGCATTAAAAGCAAAATATGCATATTGTGTTTTGTCTTCATTTTCTTGATGTATTATAAATTAGTATAGCCATAAAAACTATTGATTTAGTTATGAGTGAAGTAGAAAAAAAGGAGTTCATTTAATTAAAAATTGAACTCCTTTTTTAGAGTGATATTACTTCTAAATGTATATCTGAACTGTTTATCTTAAAAACATTTTTTCTACATCCTCTCTAGATAAACCAAGTTCCTTTGCCAAACGTTTTCCATAATCAGCATCAGCCATATAAAAATAACCAACCATTTTCTTAACCACATCTTTATTGGCTACACCTTTTAAATCACCCGATAGATTACTTATAAGATTTTGCTTTTCTTTTTCATTTAGAGAACGATAAAATTCACCCGCTTGTTTAAAATCGTTCGGCTTACTAATTTTTTGTTGAACAGTAGTTGTATTCACAAAGCTTGATTTTGAATACTGATAATTTTCGTTATCGATAAAACCATTTTTAGAAGCACTAGGCTCATAGTTAATATCTCCATTTCCTTTCTTTGTAGAAAAAGCACCATCTTGATTATTAGAAACTACTGCTACTTTAGAGGCATTTATAGGTAATTGCTGAAAATTTGCTCCTATCCTGTATCGTTGTGTGTCAAAATAAGAAAACAAACGTCCTTGTAATAACTTATCTTCTGATGGTTCTATTCCGGGTACTAATGTTCCTGGTGAGAATGCCGACTGTTCTACTTCCTGAAAGAAATTATCCGGAACTCTGTTTAATGTCATTTTCCCAACCAACTGTAAGGGAATCATACTTTCAGGCCATACTTTAGTAGGATCTAACGGGTTGATATCCGATTTATCAAAGTCACTAGGTTTTAATAATTGTACATAAAGTTCCCATGACGGATACTTCTCCATCTTTATGTTTTCATATAAATCTACTGTAGCGTGCTGAAAGTCTTTTCCTTGCATTTCGGTAGCTTCTGCAGCTGTTAGATTTTTTACGCCTTGTAGAGATTTCCATGTATATTTTACGTAGGTGACTTCGCCCCCATCATTAACCCATTTAAAAGCATGTACTCCAGAACCATCCATTTGTCTGTAATTAGCAGGTATTCCGTAATCAGAGTAAACACGTGTAAGCATATGTGTTCCCTCAGGAATGTTACTAAAAAAATCAAAAACTCTGCTTGCATCCTGCTTATTAGTTACAGGAGATGGCTTGAAAGCATGCACCATGTCAGGAAATTTAATCGCGTCACGAATAAAAAATACAGGCAGATTATTACCTACCAAATCATAATTCCCTTGATCTGTGTAAAATTTAGTAGCAAATCCTCTTGGATCTCTCAAAGTCTCTGGCGAACCTGTACCGTGTACAACAGTAGAAAAACGCACAAAAACAGGAGTCTTCTTCCCTTTTTCAAATAATGAAGCTCTTGTATAGCCTGAGAAATCTCCTGAAGCTATAAATTCGCCATAAGCTCCTGTACCTCTGGCATGAACTACTCTTTCTGGTATGCGTTCTCTATCAAAAGAAGCCAGTTTTTCGATTAAATGAATATCCTCTAATAAAACCTGTCCGTTCTGACCGATTGTTTTTGAATTTTGATTATCGCCAACAGGAGTACCTGTATTAGTTGTAATCTGCTTTTGTTGTGCCATTATTGATATTGATGACATAACCAAAGCATACAGAATTGATCTTTTTTTCATATAGCATTTTGTTTTAGAGGACAAATGTATATGAGCACATTTATAAATTCAAACTGATAAAAACAATGTTGACATAGGCAAAACCTAACACCTTGGATGCATATTGATTATAAGATATAACCTGTAAAATTGCTGCTTTTTTTGTCACAAAAAGTTTAGGAGCTCTATCTTCATTTACGCTACTTTTAGTACTTTTTTAGATGTTTACATAATGTGTTAAACAACGTTTCCTAAACTACTGCTCAAACTTTACCGAAAGAGCGTGATCCGAGTGACTAATTTTTCCATTAACATAGATAAAAAAAACATTGCTTATCAAAATGGTATGTATTGGCAGTGCTTTGGTATCTGGTATCGCTAGTCTAAGTTTTAATTTTGTCAGATATAAATTTTAAAATAAAAATAAAATGAATAAGGCATTATTATTAATTGATATACAGAAAGAATATTTTGAAAACGGAGCATTAGAACTTGTAAATCCTATTGCCGCAAGTGAAAACGCCAAGAAACTGTTGGAACATTTTAGAAAAGAAAATGGGACTATTATTCATGTTCAGCATATATCCGGAGAAGGTGCTCCCATTTTTGTTCCCGGTACAAAAGGAGTGGATATTCATGAAAATGTAAAACCGTTAGCAGGAGAAAAAGTAATTACAAAACAGTTTCCTAATAGTTTTAGAGAAACAGATTTACTAGAATATCTTCAGTCAAAAGAAATAACACATTTGGTAATTGCAGGAATGATGACTCATATGTGTATTGACGCAGGAACAAGAGCTGCCGTTGATTTTGGATTTGAATGTACTGTAATTGGAGATGCCTGTGCTACATTGAATCTTCAAATAAATGGTCAGGAAGTTAAGGCTGCAGATGTTCATAATGCATTTTTGGCGGCACTGGAATTCTTTTATGCAAAAATTATAACTACAGAAGATTATCTGCTGTCGTAAAATAAAGGGCAAATAAAGAATCACTTTTATAAAATGAGCTGTAATTTATTGCAGCTTATTTTTTTTCGTTGGAAGTAATTTGTAAATGAAGTTGTAAATTTGCTTTAATTATAACCCGTTGAGTGCAATTACTGCGTCTATTCGCTTCGCTCGGGTCGTGAAAAATTTATTTAACACATAGAAACATAGATTTTATGTGTAAAAAAGAGTCCAAAAAGAAATATATTTTTTCACATAGCTAGTCCCGATCCCGAAGCATCGGGACGGGATGCATTTAAAACAAGTGAAACGCCTTTTTTGTGCGTACAATACCTATGTTTCTATGTGTTAAGATTAATTGCGCCCAACGGGTTAATTATAATATTTAAGCACCTCTTAAAGAAAGTAATAAGGAACAGATTCCAATACATTAACTAATTAAAAAAATGAAAACGGTCAAATTT
>NZ_NCWQ01000102.1:0-12869 GCF_002156885.1 Flavobacterium sp. AJR
TTTTTTAATTAAAACTCATGGACGATCATTCTTTACTTTCTGAAGAAACTATTTCTAACAAAATATACTTTATCCGCAATCAAAAAGTAATGTTGGATAGCGATTTAGCTTCACTTTATGAAGTTGAAACTAAAAGATTAAATGAACAGGTAAAAAGAAATTTATCTCGATTTCCATTAGATTTTATGTTTCAACTAACTGAATTTGAGTACGATTCTTTAAGGTCGCAAATTGCGACCTTAAAGAAAGGACGTGGTACACATCAAAAATATTTACCTTCTGTGTTTACTGAACATGGTATTCTAATGTTATCAAGCATATTAAAAAGTAACAAAGCAATCCAAACCAATATTCAGATTATGCGTATTTTCACGAAAGTGAGACAAATGCTTTTGGACACCACAGAGATTAAGGTTGATATCTTACAGATTCAAAAGAAATTAGAGAATCACGATAAAAATATTGAATTGGTTTTTTCTTATTTGGATGAATTAACAGAGAAAAAAGAAGACGGAAATAAAAGAGTAAAAATTGGATATAAAAAATAATTCTCTTATTCTTCAAGCTTACAAGTTGTGACCTTAAAAACTTGATGTCGCAAATTGCGTCTTCAAGTTTTTCTCAAAGACTTACTAAAAAAGAATTTAAAAATTGGAGGTCACAAATTGCGTCTCCAATTTTCAAACAAAAAATAATACTTCAAGGCCTCAAATTGCGACCTTGAACAATTATAAAAAATATGTCTTCATATATCTTGGTTTAATAACCAATTGTGTGAACAAAAACCGAGTCATATAGATACAGGAAACCACAAAATTAAACCCATGGAATCGTCTGTAAACACCAAAATTATGTTTTATTAACTTGAACTTTGAAGATGAAATAGAATTTTTTCTTATTCTGTAATAAGCCAAATATTCAGGAACAGGTTTTGCTTCTTTGATTTGTTTTAAAATTGTGAGCCACAAGCGCCAATCTTGCCTTTTTTGAGTAGCTTCTATTCTTATTTTTCCGAAAAATTCAACATCATAAATTGCAGTTAAGTTCCCTACATAGTTGCAAAAAAACAATTGTTGATAAGTCAGTTTTCGTGGAGCTTCTATCTTTTTATTTAAAACATTACCTTCTTCATCAATCCACTCATAAAAACTAAAAGTAAAAGGTAAGTTCTCATCTTTTAAGAACTGTAATTGAGTTTCTAATTTCAAAGGAAACCATAAATCATCTGCATCAAGAAACGCTATATACCTTCCGGTTGCTTTATCCAAAGCTATGTTTCTGGCAAAACCATTTCCTGAATTTTTTTCTAATTCAGTTAGTTTTATTCGATTATTGTCTTGAGCAAATTCTTTTATTATTGCTACTGTATTATCTGTCGAGGCATCATCTACTACAATGATTTCCCAGTGAGAATAACTTTGGTTAAGTACTGATTGTATTGTAGAGCGGATGAAATTTTCGCAATTATACGTAGGGATTAAAATAGAAACTAAATCCATTAATATGCTTTTTCATCGCCTTTGAGCGTATTATAAACGGTATCAAAAATGATTTTTATATCTAATAAAATAGACCAATTTTCCATATAAAAGATATCATATTTTACGCGATTGATAATGTCTTTGTCTGTTTCGACTTCACCACGAAAACCACTCGTTTGGGCTAATCCTGTAATTCCTGGCTTAACAAAATGACGCACCATGAATTTATTAACCTGTACAGCATATCTTTCGGTATAACTAACCATGTGCGGTCTTGGCCCAACTACCGACATATCGTTTTTTAGAACATTGAAAAACTGAGGTAATTCGTCAATGCTGGTTTTCCTCATAAATCTACCAAGTTTAGTAACCCGAACATCATTTTTAGTAATCTGATTTAAATGAGCTACATCATTCAATTTCATTGATCTAAACTTATAACAATCAAACTCTTTATTATTAAGTCCGTTTCGTCTTTGTTTAAAAAATATAGGTCCTTTGGTTTCTAATTTTATTAAAATGGCTAAAATTGGTGTTAACCAGGAAAGTAGTCCAATTAAAATTGTTAAGGAGAAGACAATATCAAAAGCACGTTTAATAACTTTATTAAATTTATCATCTAATCGAATATCTCTTAGTTTTATAACTGGTATATAGTCATAATATTCGAACATGAAATTTCTGAAAAATATTTGTTTTTCGTCAGGAATAAATTTTAATGTCTTTAAATTATTATCTGCAAAATGAATAATATCTCTCATTTGTTGTTGAGATAAATCGGTCATAGAGCAATACATTTCATCTATTTTATGTACTAAAACAAAATCCAGCATTTTATTAATATGATCTTCCTCTTCACTTTCAATATCAAATATATGAATCAGTTTATAGCCGTAATCCAGATTTTCTGTGAAGAAGTTTTGCAGCGGGGTAACACTTTTGCTATTTCCCATTAAAACAACTCGTCTGGAATTACCTCCATAAAGAACTCTATATTTTTTTAGGAAAAAATAAACAGAAAACTTAATTGTTAGTATCACCAGGAAAGATGCGCTAATGAATACTATCACTGCAGGTAAGCTTATTTTTTGAGAATAAAAATAAGCTATTGCAAATGTTATTAAGCTAAATAAAACATACTGACTGAGTGCGCAATTTAAGATTGCAATTACTTTGGTATATCTATATACTTCATAAAAACCTAAATGAACTGCGATACACAGCCAAGCGACGCTTAAAGCTATAGGAAATGCTATTTGGTTAACAGGAAAATCAATTATATAAACCGCAAATACATTGATGATAATTAAATCTATCAAATATGAAAAGGGTCGGATATAACCTGAATATCTTCCTGTTTTTGTCCGCATTTATCTTATATAGTTTGAAAAATCTTTATGTTCCTCTTTAGAAAGTTCTTCTTTAGAAAGTGATTTAAAATAATCATATGTGATTTTCATACCGTCGGCACGATTTACTTTTGCTTCCCAACCAAGTAATTCTTTTGCCTTTGTAGTATCTGGTTGGCGCTGTAATGGATCGTTTATTGGTAACGGATGGTAAACTACTTTTTGGTTTGTTCCTGTAAGTTTTATAATTTCTTCAGCAAAATCTTTAATGGTAATTTCATCTGGGTTTCCAATATTAACCGGATACACATAATCTGAGTGTAGTAATCTGAAAATTCCTTCTACCTGATCATCTACATAACAAAATGAACGAGTTTGCATACCATCGCCAAAAATCGTTAAATCTTCTCCACGAAGTGCCTGACCAATAAAAGCAGGAATTACACGACCATCATTAAGTCGCATTCTTGGCCCATAGGTATTAAAAATACGCACTATTCTGGTTTCTACTCCATGAAATGTATGATACGCCATGGTAATCGATTCTTGAAAACGTTTAGCCTCATCATAAACACCACGTGGTCCTATTGTATTTACATTACCATAGTATTCTTCTGTTTGTGGGTGAACCAAAGGATCTCCATAAACCTCAGATGTTGAAGCTATCAAGATTCTTGCTTGTTTTACTCGAGCCAATCCTAGTAAATTATGTGTTCCTAATGAACCTACTTTTAAAGTTTGAATAGGAATTTTTAAATAATCTATCGGGCTTGCTGGTGAAGCAAAATGTAGTATATAATCTAAATCTCCAGGAACATGTACAAATTTTGTAATATCGTGATGATAAAATTCGAAACTTTCAAGTTTAAATAAATGCTCGATGTTTTTTAAATCACCAGTAATTAAGTTATCCATTCCGATAACATAATAACCTTCTTTTATAAAACGGTCGCAAAGATGTGAACCTAAAAATCCTGCTGCTCCTGTAATAAGTATTCTTTTCATTGTATTTTTTGTATGTGGTAAATGTAATTGAATTTATAAATTACATTCTTTAAAATATTGTAATCTAATCTTTGCGATAACATCAATCGCAAATTTGTTTTTATCAAGGGTACAAAAGTACCCTTGTATACTAATGTTATTATTTTACGTTAAAAATCTGCTCAAGAATTTTTATCGTAATCAAATATGTTGGTTTTACACCTGTTGTTCCTAATCCTCCAGAAGCCAAAGTACTTCCTGTTTCTAATGGGTTATCTGATGCATAATAAGCATATCTAACTTTTATATCATGCGGAACGCTTTTTCTAATTTTTGAAGCCGATTGAATTGCTTTTTGGTAATATGATCCTTCCATTTCCAGACCAATAACGCTCCAAGTCGATTCGTGAAAGAATTTTAATAAATCACGGTTTTGTAATGATGTTCCTAATACGGTAACCATTGCTCCTTCAAAAACTGCAATATCATTTCCTTCAAACATTGCTCCTTTTAATTCATTCTCGAAAAAGTAATTATCTGCAGTTCCTTCATTTATATGTGCTGTCGGAATCATGATATCTCCTTTTCCACCTTCTAGAATACCTGCTTTACCCATAATCGAAACCGATTTTACGTTAAGTAGTGTGTCTTTTTTATATGGTTTTAATAACTCATCGATTGTTTCATAAGCTTGTTCTCCAAACGCATAATCCATAACTATGATTACTGGTTTTTTATCTCCTAAATCGGCTTTTGGAAAAGCTGTTTTTGCCCAATCAATCTTAGCCGTATCAAATATTTGTACGTCGATATTTGTTCCTGAAGTATCCAGTAACGAAATCATTCCGTTTTTCAAGGCAATTGCTTCAACATCTTTACGTATTGCATTTGCCCCCGATTTACTTAATTCTTCATAAATAAAGAAATCAGACTTGTCCTTGAACTTAGTTTTTAAAACTGGTGTTGCAAAGATAGAATTCATTACACTATGCATATTAGCACTTATAACATGTATAGGACGGTCAAGAAGCGCATTTGCTTTTAAAACCTCCTTGATGTTTGTTGCCCAGATTTCTCCGTGAATATGGTGTCCTAAACGCTCTCGCAAAATAGGACTGAATGTAATTGTACGTTTATTATTCTCAACAACTTCTTCGATTGCTAGTTTTCCTAACCAGTAAATGATATGTAAGAACCTGTCTGGTTCAGCTTCTGATCCAAAAGCATCGTAGATATTAAGAACGTCTTCAAATGTTCTTCCTAAGATATTTGCAACATGCGATATTGCTTTCTCTTTCTCTACAAGTGGTAACTTTTTGGTTTGCATTACTGCAAGTTCAAGTTTTAACCAATCGCGTGAAACTTCGCCTCCATCATCTAATAAAACTCTGTTTCTGATTTTATGAGATTCGATAAAGATAAAAGTCAAATGCGTTAAAATATCATAGATATCAGAACGACCACGAGTAATTTCCACGTTCATTTGCTCCTCGTCGATTCTATAACAATTTCTTCTTCTTTTTGGAGGAACAATCGCTTGAAAATGCGATTTAGAATATCCTTCATCTGAAGTTAAATTAATAAAACGACATTGTTCAATTCCTACCGGAAGTCGTTCTATAACATATAAAAGTCCGTTAAGTTCTACTTTCTCTTCGGCAATATTTCCGTAAATTTCTGGTCGTAAAGCTAATAATGCTTCACGTAATGTATCGCCCGAGATTCCCATTGGTTTATAAAAACCTCTGTTAAACAAATGGCGCATTGTAATGTACATTTTTTCGATAGCAGCTGATGATTCTTGTGCTCTTGATCTCGAAATGTTTTTTGATTCTTTCATGCTTAATATATTTTTTGAAACTTTTAAGTTTTATTCATTTTTTAATGCGTCTGCTATATCTCTGTTATTAGACAGTCGCGGAATTTTGTTTTGTCCTCCTAATTTCCCTTGAGATTTCATATAATCCTGGAAACCATTTTTAGTAACTTTAGTTATCACAACCTTTTGCAAAATATTTCCAGTAATTAAATCGTCGTAATAAATGTTTTGCTTTCGCATAGAATCATCTATTGCTTCGGCGAAAGTTAACATATTTTCTGGTTCATTTTCAAATTCTACAAACCATTCGTGATAAGGTAATCCTTCGGTTGGATTTATTTGTGGTGCAACAGTAAATTCATTTATACGGATATTGGTATTTTCCATGGCTTCTTTCATAGCGTTTTCGACCTCATTACCAATAACATGCTCTCCAAATGCCGAAATATAATGCTTGATTCTTCCCGATACAATAACTCGATGCGGATATAAAGATGTAAACTGAACGGTATCTCCAATATTATAACCCCAAAGCCCGGCATTTGTAGATATAATCAAGACATAATTTATACCTAACTCTACCTCTCCTATTGTTAATCGTTTTGGATTTTCGCTAAAGAACTCATCTGCTTTTATAAACTCATAAAAAATTCCTGAGTTCAATAACAAAAGCATCCCTTTAGATTTTTGAGAATCCTGGTAAGCAAAGAACCCTTCCGAAGCTGGAAACAACTCAATACTATCTACTTTTCTTCCTATAAGGTTTTCAAACTTCGCGCGATAGGGTTCGTAATTAACTCCACCATAAATAAAGAGATTAAAGTTTTTAAACAAATCCCCTACTTTCTTTCCGCTTTTCTCTTCTAATCGCTCAAAATACATTTGTACCCAAGACGGAATTCCCGAAATAATAGTCATATCCTGATCTATTGTTTCACCAACAATTGCATTAATTTTAGTTTCCCAATCTTCAATACAATTAGTTTCCCATGATGGCAAACGGTTTTTTTGGAGATATTTTGGCACAAAATGAGCTGCAATACCCGATAATCGACCTAGTTTTATTCCGTTTTTTTCTATCAATTCAGGACTTCCTTGCAAGAAAATCATTTTACCATCTACAAAATCAGCATTTCCCGTTTCATGAATATAATGCAAAATCGCATTTCTTGAAGCTTCAATATGATATGGCATTGATTCTTTGGTAAGCGGAATATACTTTGCTCCCGAAGTTGTACCAGATGTTTTAGCAAAATAAAGTGGTTTTCCTTTCCAGAGAATATCTTTCTCTCCTACTCGTACTTTGTCTATATATGACTTTAAATCTTCGTAATCTCTTACAGGTACATAGTTTTTAAAATCCTGAATGGTTTTTATTTTATCAAAGTGATGATCTTTTCCAAACTCAGTATCTTTTGCCCCATTTATCAAACTCTTAAAAACCTTCATTTGAGTTTCGACAGGTTTTTTGGCCCAAGCCTGTGTATTGTTATAAATTTTGCTGGCAAATAATTTTGCAGCGACTGATTTTATAGACATTCTTTACTTTTGTTTTTTATCACTTTTATTCTTTTTAACAGAACTAGTATTTTCCTTTTTTTCTTCGTTTGCCACTTCCTCACGCAGTTTTAATTCCTCTTCGGATGGGGCTAAGTTTACATCTTCCTCTTTTACTTCAACACTCGACAAGATTGAATCTTTGTTAAATTTAGCATATTCTAATTGGCCAGTAAGCACTTTTTGAATAGCTTTAATATAAGTTTCATTTTTCTTTAATGCCACCGTTAATGAGTCAGATTTTAGAGCTAATTCGGTTGCATTTCTCTTTAATTCTGTTGATGAATATCCTGGTATAAATTCTCTTAACGGAGTAAATGCTATAATAAAAGTTGTAATTAATATTAAAAAAATTGCTCCAAGAGTGGCTACTACAAAAACATTCATGAGGTTAAGTTTGAAAGAAAAAATTTCTTCAAAAGTATCTTCGTTCAAAATAACCAAACGGTTTTTGACAAACAATTTCTTTCTAAACTTGATTCGTTTTAATTTTTTCTCAGACATCGTGGTACTTTAATTGACAAATATAATAATTAATACTGTTGATAAAACGGACAAAATGCAATAGGACTGCCTTTAAAATAGGTTTTTATTAAATATTTAACTTAACTAGAAATAAATTTTTTATAATAAAACCAATTCATATTAACTAATTCTGTATACCTTTGCTTTTATTATATACAAATTTGCTCCGGCAATTAATTATTCAATCATGGGAAGATTAGGTGTTACAGAAATCCTTGTTATATTAGCAGTTGTTTTATTACTTTTTGGAGGTAAAAAAATTCCAGAATTAATGAAAGGTTTAGGTAGTGGAATTAAAGAATTCAAAAACGCTGCTAAAGACGATAACAAAGAACCAGCTGATAAAAAAGAAGAAGAAGAAAAAAAATAGACTTATTAGTTCTCAAGTCTTAAAATTCGAAATCCCAATATATTTATTGGGATTTCGAATTTTTTTGTTTTATAATATCATCGTCAACTGAATACGCTTTCTATCCTCATCAACCTCAGTTACTTTTACATCTACATGTTGATGTAGTTTTACTACTTCGTTTACATCGCTTACAAAACCAGCTTTAAGTTGAGAAATGTGAACCAATCCGCTTTCTTTAACACCAATGTCAACAAAACAACCAAAGTTGGTGATGTTATTAACAATTCCAGGTAATATCATTCCAGTTTTTACGTCTTTTATCGTTTTTACATTCGGATCAAATTCAAAAACCTTAGCCGATTTTCTAGGATCCAAGCCTGGTTTTTCTAATTCTTTAATGATATCCTTTAATGTTAATAAACCTATTTCTGGCGTGATATAATTCTCTGGTTTAATTAAAGCTGTTCTTTCTTTATTAGCAATAAGATCATTAACTGTTAGTTTTAAATCTTTAGCCATCTTTTCAACAATACCGTATGCTTCAGGATGTACTGCCGAATTATCTAATGGATTTTTAGCATTGGTGATTCTAATAAAAGCAGCTCCTTGTTGATATGCTTTATCTCCTAAACGAGGTACTTTTTTTAATTGTTTACGATCTTCAAAAGGACCATTTTCCGAACGATATTGTACAATATTCTCGGCAAGCTTCTCTCCTATTCCACTCACATAACTTAATAAGTGCTTACTCGCAGTGTTTATGTTTATTCCCACCGAGTTCACACAACGAATTACGGTATTGTCTAGTTCTTCCTTTAATTTTGATTGATCAACATCATGTTGATACTGTCCTACTCCAATAGCTTTTGGGTCAATTTTTACCAATTCTGCCAATGGATCCGAAAGTCGTCGCCCTATAGAAACCGATCCACGAACCGTAACATCATAATCAGGAAACTCTTCACGAGCAATTTTAGATGCCGAATATACCGAGGCTCCAGCCTCAGAAACTATAAATACCTGAACTGGTTTATCAAACGCGATTTTTTTGATAAAGAACTCTGTTTCACGTGAAGCTGTTCCGTTACCAATAGAAATTGCATCTATTTTATAAGAGTTTACCATCGAGCGAATTTTTTTCATCGCCATAGCATCTTCATGTTGTGGTGCGTGCGGATAAATAGTTTCATTGTATAACAAATCTCCTTTTTCGTCCAGACAAACCACTTTACAACCACTTCTAAATCCTGGATCAATAGCTAAAATTCGTTTTTCCCCAAGTGGCGGTGCCAATAATAACTGTCCTAAGTTATTAGCAAAAACCTGAATAGAATTAGCATCAGCTTTAGCTTTGGCTTCTTGCAAAGTCTCATTCCCTATAGCAGGATTCAACAACCGTTTATAACTATCCTCAATCGCTAACTGTATATGTGGTGTGGTGTTATTTTGTCCTTTTATAACCAGTTCATCAATAACATCATAAGCTTCGTCAATATCAACTTCCACTTTCATTTTTACAAATCCTTCGTTTTCAGCACGAAGCATTGCCAATAATCGGTGTGATGGTGCTTTTGTCAATGGTTCTGACCAATCGAAATACTGATTGAACTTTTGCGCATTTTCATCATCTTTCTTAGTCTTTACAACCTTGGTTGCAATTGTCGATTTACGTTGGTATAATCTACGTAATTGCTTACGAACGTAAATATTTTCGTTAATCCATTCGGCAATGATATCACGAGCTCCTTGTAAAGCAGCTTCTTCGTTTATAACATTCTCATTAATATATTGAGTCGAGATAAAATCAACATCATCATTGCCTTGCGACATGATAATTTTAGCCAACGGCTCAAGTCCATTTTCACGCGCCACATCGGCTTTTGTTTTTTTCTTCTTTTTAAACGGAAGATAAAAATCCTCTATCTCTTGTAAATCAAAACTTTGTTCTATTTTTTGTTTTAATTCTGGTGTAAGTAACTTTTGTTCTTCTATCGACTTTAAAACTGCTTCTTTACGTTTTACAATAACTTCATAATCTTTTTGGAGTTTTGCAATTTGCTCAATTACAACTTCATCAAGATTTCCTGTTGTATCCTTTCGATATCTTGAAATAAACGGAATTGTGCAATCTTCCTCTAATAATTTAACTGTGTTTTGAATGTTTATTGCAGCTGTTTGAACAGATTTGGCAATGAATTGAATATTAGTCATTCTTATTTAATTTTAACCGCAAAGATGCAAAGTGTTTTACAAAGTTTGCAATGGTTTTTGTTATTTACTTTTTAACGTTGTCAAAATTGAATTCAACTTTACTTTAGCCTTTTTTTATCTGGAGCCAAAAAGTTTTCTCCTGTTACTACGCTTTTTCCTGTTTTATCTTCTAAGGCTAAACGTGCATTTTTTGCAATAGCGCCTCCTTTTTTGCTTGCTTTAGCATTCTCTACAAGTCCTACAGCTTCATCACTTTCAGCAATTTGTCGGGTAGAAAGCTCAGCTAAAGCGGTAAAAATTAATTCCGCCTCAGACATATGATCTCTCAAATTTTGAGATTTTAATCCTTTTACTTCCTTGTGTTTCTTTACAGATAGTCCAGTCCATTCTTGGTGAATAATGTTTGTAAGCATCGCAAATTCGTCCTTCTTCTCTACTCCAGATTCTTTCCAATAATCAGTCAATTTATTACGAGTCTCCTGCCCTGTCATTCGCTGTTGAATCCATTTCTCACTACGACCTAAATTTTGCCAATTTTCGCGGGCGCGATCTAAACTTTGAGCTGGATCAGCCAATTCTTGAATTCTTTCATATCCTACTTTAGCCAACCACTGTTTAAAAGGTTCAGCTTTTGGAGAAGGAATAGATTGAATTAAACGCAATAAAGTTTCAGTATCTGCAGTGTCTGTCAATCTGTTTTTTCCATCATCTGCAAGCATTTTCAACTGTACGATTTTATCGTACGCTTCACTTCCTTCTGTTTTTAACTTCTTTTTTAAGTCAGTCCAATACCTTTTAGGAATTGTACTTCCAGTTAAAATCTGAATCACATCAATTACCGAGAAATACCAAATTTCATTTTCAGCATCATAATGGCTTCTTACTTTTTTTTGCTCAAATAATTGTACTGGACCCATTGATTATGAATTACATTATTTATATTCTTCACTTAAATTTTGATTCGACTAAAATAATATCTTTGTTTTTAATTTTAAGCCAATGAAAGTTTTATTAGTGTATTTTTTTGTCGTAAATAGTATTGCCTTTATCTTAGCTGGGTACGATAAATATTTAGCCGTTAAACATAAACGCAGAATTTCCGAAAATATGCTGTTTTCAATAACTGCTATTGGAGGTTGTGTTGGTTTGTTATTGGCAATGCTATTGTTTAGACATAAAACGAGTAAACCATCGTTTATGATAAAATATGCAGGTATTATCCTCCTTCAGGTAGTAATCGCTTTCCTTATATTTTTTTATTACTGTGATACAGAAACTCTTGTTTGGTTTATGGTAAGTGACAATAAATAGTATTGTTTTTACATTGTTGATAACTCCATAATATACTATTTATCAAATAATTAAATCCAAATTTTTAAAAAACTTACTGATACTAATTCTGGTATATTCATTATTAACAATGTTATTACTTAGATATAAAATGAGTAAACTTCCTTTTATAACATCATCCTAGAACTGTCCTTGATTATCACAATCTAAAAAGGGAAGCTTTACAAATAGAAATCAATTAATAAATAGTATTGTTTTTACGTTGTTAACAACTCCATAATATACTATTTATCAAATAATTAAATCTAACATTATTTAAAATTAACTGATACTATTTCTGGTATACTCATTATTAACAATGTTATTACTTAGATATAAAACGAATAAATCTCCTTTTATAACAACATCTTAGAACTGCTCTTGATAATCATGATCTAAAAAGTACTGTTTTGTATATATAATCCGTTATAAATAGTATTGTTTTTTTGTTGTTAATAACTCAACAACATACTATTTATCAAACAAATAAACCTTTTTTTTTCAAGATTTTCTTATACTATTTCTGGTATATTCATTATTAACAATATTATTATAAAGACATAAAACCAGTAAATCTCCTCTTATAACAAGATCCTAGAACCGTCCTTGATAATCACAATCTGAAAAACATTGTTTTACACATAGAATCGATTAATAAATAGTATTGTTTTTATGTTGTTAATAACTCCGCAATCTACTATTTATCAAATAATTAAATCTAAAATTTTTAAAAATTTACATATACTATTTCTGTTATATCCATTATTAACATTGTCATTGCTTAGATATAAAATGAGTAATCTTCTTTTGTAACAACATCCTAATACTGCCCTTGATAATCATAATTTCAAAAACACTGTTTTACATATAGAACTGATTAATAAATCGAGTTGTTCTTATGTTGTTAATAACTCCATAAACACTTATTTATCAAATAACTAAATAATATTTTTATACTAAAATAGTAGCACTGCCCTTGAATAATTACAATCTAAAAAGTGTGGTTTTGTATTTAGAATCTAATTAATTAATAGAGTTGTTTTCACATTGTTAACAACTCCATAAATACTTATTTTTCAAACAATTAAATCATATTTTATACTAAAAATACTAGAACTGTCCTTGAATAATTACAATCTAAAAAGTGTGGTTTAGTATTTATAAGATAATTAATAGAGTTATTTTTTCGTTGTTAACAACTCCATAAACACTTATTTATCAAATAATTAAATCTAAAATTTTAAAACAAAAAAGCCGGGTGA
>NZ_NCWQ01000103.1:0-12862 GCF_002156885.1 Flavobacterium sp. AJR
CATTTTTTTTATGATTTTGTATTTTAAATTTATAAGATGCATAATTAGAGTTGATTATCAAACTTAGATTGTTTTATTTCAAGCTTTTTTGTAAAAAAAAAGAATATGAAATGAAAAGTTATTAGTATTAAAAAATAATTTAGATTATTTTTTTTACTTGTTAAAAAAAAACTAATTATTAGGTAGTTGCCTACAAGTTTGATTAATAGTCTTTTTTGCTTTAAAATGAATTTTTTTGAGTTTTTTTTGAATTTTAGCATAAAATTATTGTTTTTTTGTTGGATAATTCTTAATTAATTATATTTTTGCAGTACCCAAATTAACAAAATTTTTAATGTTCATATATAAATTTTTCTCCAAAACTGTAGTTAGTGTATTGTTAATAAATGCATTGACTGTTCTTTTGCTTTGTTATTTTTTAAAACCAAATAACACAATTGTCTATGTTGATTATGTTAAAGTCTTTGATGGTTTTGTAATGACAAAAGAATTAAAACGAACTGGTGAAAAAGAATTTAATGCGAGAAAAGCGCATCTTGATTCTTTGTATTCTACTTTACAGTCCCAATCTATTTCTGAAAGCAGTAAGCAAAACATGATGAAACAATTTGTTCAGGAAAAAGAACAATTAGAACAATTTAATCAGAATTTTGCAGGTAGTGAGTCTTTAAAAATTTGGGCAAGAATACATAGTTACGCCGAAGAGTTTTCTAAGGAAAATGGTTATAAACTAATAATAGGTTCTGAAAATAAAACTCCTGTTTTATATAGTGATGAAAGCATCGATGTAACTCAAAATTTTATTAAGCACATAAACAAAAGATATGAAGGACTTAAATAAGTTATTTTATATTCTTTTGTTTTTGATATGTCTTTCTTGTAAAAAAGAAACTAATAACAATTCCAAAGATTCTGAAATTAGAGATCGTTATTTTAATCTTGAAAAAATAGGTTGGAAATCCCGCATATACACTCAAAAAGTTGAAGACATTGGTTTTACTGCTGCTGAGGTTCCTATACAATATTACCTACTTAAAGATTTAGGTACAGAAGATCTAAAAACTGTTGATTCTCTTTATGAAGCAAATAAGAGAGAACGCATACTTGAATTTACTTTCCAGCAAGAAGAAGAAAAAGATTTACTTTCAAAAGACTTTACGGGAGTGGATTATACCGATGCAGTAAAATATATGTCATTTGGTCTCGATAAAGATTTTTATGTAGTAACCTCTAAAAATGATACTATCTCTTGTTCAGGAGTTACTTATGAGCGTAGTTATAAAATTGCTCCTTATCAAAAAGTATTGCTATTCTTTTCAGGAATAGATCCTAATGAAAAAATACAACTTGTATATAACGACTTCCTTTTTAGAAAAGGCACCCTAAAATTTAAATTTAAAGATCCCTATACCCAAATAGCCTTATGATCAAACAAAGAAAAATAAGTAAATTTAAAAAAACAGTAGCTATTTACTTAGCTATGATGATTCTTATGGAAACCTTTCAGCCGATGCAAATTTATGCATTAACAGGAGGTCCATCACAACCAGAATTTGAGGCTTTTACACCCATTGGTACATCTGACATGGTGGATTTGGCAAGTGGAGATTTTAACTATAATATTCCTATAATGGATGTTGGGGGATATCCTTTGAACTTAGCCTATAACTCAGGTGTTACAATGGATCAGGAAGCTTCATGGGTAGGACTTGGTTGGAATCTAGATGTTGGTCAAATCAATAGACAAATGCGAGGTCTGCCAGATGATTTTAATGGAGATGAAATGACCTACGAAAATAATATGAAACCCAATGTTACTATTGGTGCGGATGTTAATGCATTTATGACGGCATTTGGTATTAATGAACAAAATAAGAAAGGAAAATCTATTGGTGCAACTTTAAGTGCTGGTATGGGAATTAAATACAATAATTATGACGGGATTACTGTCACCAATAGTTCGGGTATTAGTTATTCCATTTCAGATAATCTTTCTGTAGGCATGAATATTTCTTCATCTGCATCAGAAGGTGTGTCTGTATCACCAAGTGTAGGATTTCATGGCAGATTATCAGGAAACGAAAAAAATAACACAACCTTAGGAACTAATTTTGGTGTTAGTTACAATAGTCGAAAGGGAGTTGAAAACATAACACAATCTACAAGTCTAAGCACTGTAGAAAATAGTAAAAAAATTGGTTCCAATGATATGGGGTCAGGTTCACTTTCTTTTATTAATGCTTCGTTTACTCCGACTAAAAGAGTGGGTATGTCATCTTCTAATTATATGTTTAGTGTTAATTTAGAGGGTGAACTTTGGGGAATTGAAGGAGGAGTAAAATTCTCTGGATATAGAACTAGTCAGGGAATAAAAGACTCTGAAAAATTTAAAAATGAAAAAGCTTATGGTTATGAAAATACTTATAATGCTGGCAAATCAGATATCTTAGATTTTAACAGAGAAAAAGACAGAACTTTTAATAAAAACACAACTTCATTACCTATTACCAATAATACATATGATTTATATAGTATCCAGGGACAAGGAATTGCTGGAATGTATCGCCCGTATAAATCTCAGGTTGGCTATGTGTATGATAACGAAACTACAGATGCCACTTCTGGCGGTAGCTTAGGTCTAGAATTTGGTGCTGGTGGTGGTGTCCATTTTGGAGTTGATGCTACAGTAACTTTAGGAAAAAGTAGTTCTTTAATATGGGAAAATTTAAATCCTGCTTTAGGGAGATTTAAAGAGAAAAAGAATAATGCCCTTGACTATGAAAAAGTTTTTTTTAAGAATATTGGAGGGAATCATGTTGATCAGGAATTAAGTCTTTTAAAGAGTAATTTAGGAGGATATAGTCCTATAAAGTTAAATATTGAGGGTGGTAAGTTTTCTAGAAATACAAGTCAAAATTATTTCACAAATACAGAATCTATTTCTGACTTTGGGACAATTGCTAGAACAAAACGTTTATCAAGAAATCAATCTATTGAGAAATTAACTCGTCTTGAAGCATCGAAATATGGATTTACAAAATACGAGAAAAAAAATCAATTTAGTTCATTTTCTGTTAAAGGAAAACAAGACCACCATACATCAGAAATTAAAATTACAAAAGATGGTGGAGAACGCTATATTTATGGAAGAGCGGCTTATAATGCAGTTAAAAAAGAAGTTACTTTTGATGTAGGAACTACTCCTGATGTTGATTATAAAACTAGTCTTGTTACCTATCAAAATGGAGATAATTCTGCTGGTAACAATCAGAAAGGTGATCAATATTTTAATAGAGTTACTACGCCTGCCTACGCACATTCTTATTTATTAACTTCTGTATTATCGTCAGATTATCAAGATTTGACAGATGATGGACCATCAGACGATGACCTAGGTACGTATACCAAATTTGAATACGAAAATAAAAATAGAGATAAAGCGCATACTTATAAATGGAGAATTCCTTTTAAAAGTAATTCGGCTAATTATGATGAAGGACTTCGCTCAAGTAAAAAAGACAATAAAGGGAATTATATATACGGTGAGAAAGAATTATTATATGTTAAAAAAATTGAGACCAAAACACATATAGCTATTTTTCACCTTTCAGAAAGAAATGATGGTTATGGTGTAGATAGTGAAAATGGCGGATTAGGTAAAGATTCGAAAATGTATAAACTCGACAGGATCTCATTGTATTCTAAACCAGAATACAAAGCTAAAGGAGAAGATGCAATACCTATAAAAGAAGCTCATTTTGAATATAACTATAGTTTATGTCAAGGCATTGACAATCACAAAAATGCAAACGAAGCTGAATTTGACGGAGAGAAAGGAAAACTAACACTTACTAAAGTTTATTTTACCTACAAGAATTCAAAAATGGGGAAATTTACTCCTTATGTATTTAAGTATGCGCCTGGCACTCTTGCTTTCCAAAAAGATGGTACAGAAAATACTGGCTATAAAATTGAGAAAGACCGTATAAACAATCCATCATATGATATGAAAGCTTATGATGTATGGGGAGGTTATAAACCATCAGATACTCTTTTAGATGGAAAAACATTTAGTCATTTACCTAATGCTGAATATCCTTTTGTAAATCAAAGCGACCGTGAAAAAGCAGATCAATATGCTTCTGTATGGTTATTAAAATCTATACGTTTACCTTCTGGAGGTCAAATTGAAGTTAATTTTGAAGCAGATGATTATGCATTTGTTCAAGACAAGCAAGCGATGCAAATGTTTAAGGTTGTAGGAAGTGGAGCAATAACACCTTCAAATTTGGATGAGATTGATAATTCTATAAAAAAGACATCTTTAGGAGAGTATATTTATGTAGAAATAGATAAAAATTTGGACAACAAAACTTTTAAAGAAACGTATTTAAAATCTATTGGTACGGACGAAAATCCACTTTATTTTAGATTCTTGCTAAATATGGTTAACCCTAATCCATTGCCAGGAGGGAATCCTGACAAATATGATTATGTAACGGGGTATACAAAAATTGATGCTGGGAAAGATTGTGGTTTTTTTACTGTAAATGGAAAAAATTACGCTTCAATTCCAGTTCAATATGTAGGGAGTGGTGATGGATTTAGTAAGGAATCGGATAAAGACACAAATCCTATAAGAAAAGCGGGTTGGAACTTTGGAAGAAAACATTTAAACCGACTTGTTTACAGCATGACTAATGAGGAGGATACTAATAATGTAAAAGGTGTGGTTATGGAGTTAATAGGGTGGATTCCTACTCTATTTGACATTTTTACGACTCCTAACGAAAAATTAAATAGAACCGGAATTGCTAGTAATTTCGTTACAGGTAAATCATGGATTCGTCTTATGAATAACAATGCTCATAAAATAGGAGGAGGTAGCAGAGTTAAAAATATCGAACTACATGATCAATGGAATTTGATGACAGAAAATGATACTGACGATCTTTACAAACAATCTTATGGACAAAATTATACTTACACAAACAAAGATGGTAGCTCATCAGGAGTTGCTACTTATGAACCTTTAGGCTCTAAAGAGAATCCTTTTGTAAAACCTCTTTATGATAAAAATAAAAGAGATTTATTATTAGGCCCTGATAGTGATAATTATGTTGAAGAACCTCTTGGAGAATCCTTTTTTCCTTCTCCGAAAGTAACTTACAGTAGAGTTACAGTAGCTAATTTGTCGCGTGAGAAAAAAAATAATCAAAATGAAACATTAGTGGTTAAAAAGCACGCAACAGGATCTGTTGTGACTGAATTTTATACCGCCAAAGAGTTTCCAACTATTGTAGATCGTACCACTTTATCTTCAAATTTTGATACATCGACAGCTTTAGCGAGTCTTTTAAATCTTAATGTTAAAAATCACATAACACTTTCGCAAGGTTTTTCAATTCATACGAATGATATGGATGGGAAGATGAAGAGCCAAAGGGTTTATGGAGAAGGACAAACCGAACATATATCAGGGGTAGATTATAATTATAATACAATCACAGATGTTCAAAGCCCTAATAAGGGGGAACTAGATAACGATGTGCAAACTATTGATTCTAAAGGGGTTATTGGTAAGAAAACAGTAGGTGTAGATTATGATGTTATAAATGATTTTAGAGAAAGTAAATCTATAACAACAACAGCAGGTATTCATGTTAATATTGCTACGTTGCCAATAACAATATTTGTAATTGTTGTACCTACTCCTATACCAAGTTATTCTAAACATGAAGACCAAATTAGAACTGCAACAACAACCAAGGTTATTCATAGTGTGGGTATTCTTTCAGAAAAAGTAGCATATGATTCAGGATCTAAAGTCTCTACAAAAAATCTGGCTTGGGATTCTGATACTGGTGAAGTATTATTGACACAAGTCACTAATGAATATAATGACAATTATTTTAGTTTCAATTTTCCTGCTTATTGGAGTTATGCAGGTATGAGTCAGGCAACTAAAAATGCAGGATTAGAATCTAAGATTTCAATAGTTGGCGATAGCTATAAATTCAATACAGGTCAAAAACCGTCTGATTATTTAATAGATGGTGATGAGGTTTATGTAACGGGATTTAATACTCTTGGTGAAAACAAAGATAAAAGAGCCTGGGTTGTTAAAGCTAATGATGCTAGTTTTAAACTTATTGATATTAATGGACGTTTAATCAGAGATATAGAAGTTGATGGAAAAATAAAAATAATTCGTTCTGGTCATCGTAATTTACAAACTGCTTCAATGGCAAGCGTAACCTCAATGAGAAGTCCATTGTATAACTATAATGCCAACAATACTGTTACAAAAGTAAAAGATAGTATAGGAAGTGATCCATTTCTTTTTTCAACAGCCAATGATAGAATTGTAAATGCTTCTGCGGTACAATACAATGATGTTTGGCCTTCACAATGTGAGTGTAACTTGCCTAAGATGGTATTTGTCAATGGTAAATTACAATATGAATATGAAAAAGGAATTAGCCCTGATGATGATTCAGAGAATGATAATTCCTATAATCCTTATGTGTATAATGTTCTGGGTAACTGGAGAGCAAATAAATCCTATGCCTATTTAACTGGTAGAAATTATACTATTGATCCAACTCCTCGTAAAACAGGTTTCTTTACAGATTTTGCTTCGATGTACATTTTTAAAAATAATCATTGGGTTATAAGAGATGATGCTAATTACAAAAAATGGACTTATGCATCAGAGGTTACTCAATTTAATCCTTGGGGGCAAGAAGTTGAAAATAGGGACGCATTAAAAAGATATTCTTCTGCTATATACGGTTACAATAATCGCTTACCGGTAGCAGTAGCTTCAAATACAAAGTATACCGAATTAGCATTTGATGGATTTGAAGATTATGATGATACAAAATGCATAAAAGATTCTCATTTTGACTTTAAAGCAAAATTAAAATTGCATGATGTAAGTGTCTCAACAACTCAATCTCATACAGGAAGAAAGAGTTTGAAGGTTGCTCCAAATACAAAAACAATTGTAAAAAAACAAGTTACTCCATGTGCTACAACAGGAGTTACTAATCCATAATTGTTGTTAAACAGAATAAATAGCTATTTAATAAATAATACTCAGTTGATTATAATAATTATACTCAATTGATAATAAAAAAATTATGTCAAAAAGTTTTAAAATACAAAAATATTGGGTAGTCACTATAGGTGTGCTATTATTTTCATTGAGTGCTTTTGCTCAGGATTATAGTAATCAAATCATAGGTTTTGAAGCTACAAATGGCATTGCTTCTCTTGGAGAACATGAAGATGTTCTTGCACATGTGAATAGGCAAAGTAAAATTGATTTGCTTGATAGACAACAAATAAGTCAATATCCTATATTTAACAAAAGCAACAATTTTGTTTTGAGTGATTCAAAATCAGAACAAACTAAAAATATTGCTACTAATTCTGCACTCTCATTAACAACTGTTGTTGAAATCCCTGCTTTAGAAAAAGCTGCACTTATTGCTTTTTATAACAGTACTAATGGAGCCAATTGGGGTATTAAGACACCTTGGGATATTACTTCGGATGTATCTACATGGGCAGGTGTTGGTATTACTGATGGACATGTTACTTCCTTGACAATGGAAAATTATAAGTTGACAGGAGTAATACCACGTGAAATTGGAAATTTAACATATCTTAAAAAAATCTATTTTCTTTCCAATAATCTTACAGGACCTATCCCAGTAGAGATAACCCAATTAGCTAATTTAGAAGAGTTAGTCTTAGCTTTTAATCAATTAAGTGGCACGATTCCTTCTCAAATTGGTAATCTTTTAAAACTAAAGCAATTAGCGCTAAACGGTAATCAATTGACCGGTGGAATTCCTGTTGAAATTGGAAAATTAACGGAGCTTTTAAATGTTTATTTACATACTAATAATTTAACAGGTTCAATCCCAGCAGAAGTTATTAATTTAACCAAAATAGGATGGTTCACATGTAAAAACAATAATTTAAGTGGTAAAATCCCATTATTTGCACCTTCATTATGGAAACTTGAAATACAAGAAAATGATTTTCGCTTTGCTGACATTGCCCCATATTATGCGGCTCATAAAAATATCCGCGCCTTTGTTTATGCGCCTCAACATAATACAGATACTAGAGATTTCATTAACGTAGAAAAGGGGAAACCAGCAACTTTAGCGATGTTTACCGATACAAGATCTGATTCTCAAGATACCTATCAGTGGTACAAAGGTTTCTCTTCAAATGGAACTTTAATTTCAGGAGCGACTTCCAGAGAATATACAATTCCAAATTTTCAAGCTGCTAATGAAGGCTATTATTATTGTATTGCTAAAAATCTTGCAATAACCAATTCTGCAAATAATGATCAAAATTTAATTCTAGAAAGAAATTTTATAAATTTAAAACTAGCTGTAGACTGTAGCAATGATTATAATCGTGCTGGAGAAATTCAGTTACCTAATGCTATCTACGGAGATCAACGTGGGATATTTATTAATCGTTTAAATACTGTTAATTTTCTTAAAAGGTATACCAATTCAGGTAGTTCTTTAACTTATGATTGGAAATTATATGATGCAAATGGAATATTATTGCAATCTGCTACTACCACTTCTTTTCCAATTAACCTTACCGAATTAGGAAATTATAAAATTACATTAACAGTTTCGGATCTAGGGTGCTCTTCTAATTATGAACAAATAATAACAGCCAGGGACCCTAATGTATGTATTATTAGTCCTGAAGAACGAGGCTATAACGCGGATATAGAGATACCTAACTATGGTGATATAGAAGTAAACACTGATGTAATACTAAATTTAAGCCAACCTAGTTTTTCAACGGAACCTTTTGCTTTTAATTGGAGTTTATTTAATCCAGCTGGTCTTTTAATAAGTTCTGGAACAACTCCAACTTTTTCTATAAATCTACCTACACTTGGAGAGTATAGAGTGGAATTAAAAATTACAGATCCAAATGGTTGTTCAACCAATTATGTAAAAACAGTTACATCTCTTGATGCTTGTGGTCTTACAGAGAATGAACGTCAGTTCCGTATTTGGACTAGTGTTGATGAATATAATACAGAAGCTGCTGCTTTGGTAAAAATTAATGAGCCATTTGAAGTAGGTCCAGATGTGAGAGGGGGTCCAGAGAATGAAAAAAAATATACGTATAGCTGGACTTTATATAACCCTAATGGAGAATTAGTGACTTCTGAGAGTATCTTTATTCTACCATTAACTTTAACAATACCAGGTTATTATAGGGTGAATTTAACAATTACCGATATTTTAAGCGGGTGTACTTCAATCCAAACCAGAGTTATTGGTTGTTTAATTAATAACAGCTGTACCAATGAAAATCCGAAATCTAACATAGTTAAAGATTTATTGGCTAATCTGATTGCAAAACTTATCACTCGGTCTTTGCTAGGAGAAACAGATCAGCAAATAAATGCTACACAAACTGCTGCTGATTTGGAGGCTTTAAGACCTTATATTACTAGTATGATAGGTACTAAGATTTATAATTATGCCACTCTGATAAATGAATATAATCAAATTACAAGTTTATCTTTTTCATTCTCTCCTGATAGAGAGTATGATGTTCGTCTATCATTTAAGTTTGGGTTTAATTATTACATTGACAATGAGAGACCTATAGAGGAAATCTACAGCGAGATAGCATCTTTTTTACCTATTAATATAAGTCAATACATGACACCCAACGAGTATCTAATTACTTGTGATGTTGGTGCTCCTCCATCTAGAATGAGTAAAAGTGCTACTATTCTGAATCCAAGTGATTGTCCCGGTAAATCAGAAATTAGGTTTGTTAATTTTTGTCCACCAGATTGTTCTCCAACTATTGGAGAAATAAAATCAACTTTAGAAGATTTTTGTATTGCTCAACCAAGTGCTTTTACTTTTGAGACTACTGCTACTAACTTAAGCTATAAATGGACAGCAACTACGACAGCTGATGTAGTTATCAATACTGTTTTAAACAATACAACAGGTATGTACTCTTATACCTTTACTGAACCCGGATCGTATATCATTAAGGCAGAAGTAACGGATGCCTTGGGATGTACAGCATTCTTTAGTAAAGCAATTACAGTAAAAACAACCTGCTTAGTAGAAACTATTTGTATAAACGAACCAGTTAATTTGTCTTTTGAAACTACATCAACTAATTTAACTTATGAGTGGTCTGCTAAAAATTCGGATAATGTCATTGTAAATTCAATTACAAATACAACGGGCTTATATAGTTTTACTCCAACAATATCAGGGAATTATACCATATATTTAAAGGTTTATGAAAAAAGTGAATGTACTTTTGAATTTAGTAAGGTTATAAAAGTTGATGCGTGTGAACCTTTTGTTTCCTGTACTAAGAAAAATGAAAACACCAAAATAATCAAGTCTGTCTTTATCGCTTTGGTAAATAAATTAGCCAGTCTTCCTGCTGAGACAATAACTAACGGATTTACAAACAATGAGCTAAAAGCTTTAGCGTTTTATGTAAAAGATGAAAATCCTGGTATTTATAACTTTGTTCACGATACACAACAAGGTTTCATTGCCTTTTCTTTTGCAGATCATCCAGATTATGATGTTAAAATTGCTATGAGCGGAAATGTAGTTGCTGATTTTAATCTCGATGATTATGAATCTAATATTATTGTTACTGAATTAAGAAAGGATTCTAATGATCGTTTTGAGAGTTTTGTAAATCATATAGATTTTTGTTCTGAATTATATTGTACATCACACATAGCTATTGTAGTTGATGAATCAGGTTCGATAGATCCTAAAGAGGAGGCTACTAAAATCAAAAAACAGTTAAAGAAATTTATTAAGCAACAGGCCGATGATAATGATGATTTAAGATCAGATGTTTATGTTTCATTAATCGGAATGTCTGATGGAGATACTACTGTTAGAGAAGATCATGTTCTAGGCTTAAGAGTAACAAATAAAGACGCTAGTGTATTAAAGAAATTTAATGATTGGATTGATAAATATGGTTCGCGCAGTGGAGTAGGTATAAGTGCTTCTTCTGATTATTGGAAAAGTGGTTTAGATGTCGCTTTAAATTTAACAATGAAACCAAATGTAGTAATAATGATTACTGATGGCTGTGAGACTAATAATGTCGGTCTGTTAAAAGAAACCATGTCAAAATTTAGGAACTCTAAAGACCCTTTTGATAGCAGTACAGATAAACCTCATTTATATGTAGTTGGTATAGAAGACGGGTTTTATGTTGATGGCGGTCTAACCAGTGGTAAATTGGCTAGGAATGAAGACCCAAATTATGTTCCAACAGTAGCTGTTGAGAGTGGGGAATCAAGAGTAGTTCCTAATCTTACAACATCATTAAAATATTTGTTAAGTTATTCTGAAAAAGAGTTCCCTGTAGCCCACATTGATGATTTTGCTGAAGCGGACTATTATGGTCATGCAAACTTTGATTACTTGGGAACTATGGAAACCTATTTATCAGATAATTTGAAACTTGGCAAGTTTTCTTGTGGTGAGCCAGCGGCTAAAAATTATTGCTCTGATTGTCTATCATTTCAGCCAGTTCCAGGAAAGGAATATATGCTAAGTGCATGGGTTAAGGAAGAATCTTTTGTTCAGGTAAAAACGTATGAAAATGCAGTAATTAATGTTATTTTTTATAATGATGTTAAAGCTGAAGATTTTTATCGAATTTCTACCGAAAAATTAAGCGCTAGCGGCGATATAATTGATGGTTGGCAAAGGATCGCAGCGAAGTTCTTAATCCCTAAAGGGACAAAAACTATTGGAATTGAACTAGAGAATAAGAGTGGTGGAATTCCAGCCTATTATGATGATATCAGAATATATCCGCTTGAAGGAAGTGTAAAAACGTTTGTTTATGATTCCGAAACATTCAAGCTGATGTCGGAATTAGATGAAAACAATTATTCTACCTTTTATGAATATGATAATGAAGGTGGTTTAGTGCGAATAAAAAAGGAAACTGCTAAAGGTGTAAAAACTATTCAGGAAACCCGTTCAGGCAATATTATTAATAACTAGTTTATGTTTCAAAAAATACTACTAATCATCTGTTTTTTTACAATTGTCTCTGCAGGCTATAGTCAAACAGTAAATGAAGTTTTAGAAAAAATGGGAAAGCAATATAGTACCGCTGAACCACTTCAATATAATTTAAATTATAGTTTATATAAAAGTGCTGAATCTAAAAAAATTGAGCAGTCATATAAAGGTATTTTTATAAAAAATGCTTCAAACGAAATTTATATGAAAATCGATAAAACGGAAATATTGAACTCTAAAACGATTAATTTAAAAATTAGTCATCCTGAAAAAGCGATTGAAATAGCTAATCCAATAAAGAATTATTTTGGAGATTTTGATATTAAACCTTTACTGGATTTGTGTAAAATAGAGTCTTTTAAAGATTTTAAAACATATTGGGAAATAACATTGATAGCAAAAAAGTATTCAGCTCTTCCTTATTCTAAAATAATAGTGCAAATATCAAAAAAATATTTTTTGCAAAAATCAATTTTTTATTACAGTACAGCAGTAAATTTTTCTGATGATTATCGAGCTCCAAAATCGTATTATCCGAGATTAGAAGTTACAAATACCAATTTCAATAGAAAAGTACCTAGTTCTTCTTTTTTTACAACTAGTAATTTTTTTACAACAAGTAAAAATAAATATGTACTAGCCGAAAGATTGAAAAATTACGAAGTTATTGACCAAAGAAACATTTCCAATAAATAAAATCAGATATATGTATATCAATAAATATTTAATAGCATTTGCATTTACTCTTTTTTCAT